>JAGWHD010000009.1:544-952 GCA_028866995.1 Microcaldota archaeon | reverse complement strand
CAGTGTTCCTTCTGGGGACCTCAGGGGCGGTATCTAGCAGCGGACAACTCAATTTTCTGATTGCGCTCATAGCAGGGATCTTAACGTTCCTCTCGCCGTGCATACTGCCGCTGCTTCCTGCGTTCTTTTCATACATGGCGGGAACAACAGCTGAGGAGGTCAGGAGATGAAGGGCGAAAACAAGAAAGGCAAGAAGGCGGTCAGCATATATCAGATAGTATTCGGGATAATAGCAGTGGTTGCGATCCTGGCCTGGATATCTACATTCGCGTTCAACCAAAACCTCTCCCAGAACGTCTCGCTCTCAAATCTCTCAAACTACGGCCCTGCGCCAAACATGCAGGGAATCTCTCATTGGATCAACTCCCCGCCACTAAGCATTTCAAGCCTTAAGGGCAAGGTTGTTCT
>JAGWHD010000009.1:0-534 GCA_028866995.1 Microcaldota archaeon | reverse complement strand
AACTGCATAAGGACAATACCCTACCTAAACGCGTGGGAGAGCAAGTACGGCGGCAGCGGCCTTGTGATAATCGGTGTCCACACCCCCGAGTTTGAGTTCGAGAAGAACTACAGCAACGTGCTTTCCGCTGTGAACAGATTCAACATAACCTATCCTGTGGCGATGGACAGCAACTACTCCACCTGGAGCGCATATGGAAACCGCTACTGGCCTGCGGACTATCTTATTGACAAGAACGGGAATGTCCGCGCCGCCACCTTTGGGGAGGGAGACTATGCGCAGACAGAGCAGGAGATACAGCTCCTGCTGCGTGACGCGGGATACAGTCCCCAATCAGGACTTGTCAACATAACAAGCTCTGTTAACTTCTCGATGATCAATACCCCCGAGCTGTATCTGGGCGCAGGCGAGGGACGCAATCCGATCGGGAACAAGGAGGGATTCTCCGAGGGGCAGAACGTGAACTATTCGTATCCGAATGTGACTCAGAGCAATGTCCCGTATCTTTCTGGCGAGTGGTTCAATGCACCAGAC
>JAGWHD010000008.1 GCA_028866995.1 Microcaldota archaeon | reverse complement strand
GGTCCACGTTCAGCACGCTGAGCCATTCCTTCCCCGTGAATGAGACCGCTGGTTTTGCACTGCCTATGCCGGCGTTGTTGATCAGTATGTCGACCTTCCCGAATTTTTCCTCAGCAGCCCTTACCGTCCTTGCTACCATCGATTCCTTTGTGACGTCGAGCGCTACGGGCACGACCTGCCTCCCGGTCGACTTTGCAATGCCTTCGGCATTGGCCTTCAGCTTGTCCTCCCTCCTTGCGCATACTATTAGATCGGCTCCCGCCTCCGCAAGGGCTGTAGCGAACGATACCCCCAATCCGCTTGAGACACCCGTCACTATGCCTATCTTTCCGTCGAGCCTGAATGAGTCAAGAACGTTCATGATACCACGCAGAAATAGGAGAGTGAAGGCCAAGAAGGACCGTTTTTCCCTTCTTTTCCTTTTTCCATCGTTGTCCAACCCCGACTTGGTTGCTAGGCCCTTTTCTGGCCTCCACGATTATATTGTGGCTTATAAGGTATATACGCCTTTCCATTTTCGGATGACGGGATCGCGCTTGGCCGCGAGGGTCAGTGCTTTATCTCGGCTATCTCCTTCCACCAGCGCAGCTTCTTCTCCAGCAGGCTGTCCACTGTCTGGCCTGAGGTCCCGTATATAGCGTTTATCACGGCAAGCAGCAGGAACACGATTGCGTACGCGACTCCCGTGCCTATGTCTGTCGATGCCGGGCCGTACGGGCCTCCGGGCCCTGCCGGTATCGACCATATCACAAGGCTCAACAGGAATCCCCCGCCGTATACGAATTTCCTCATCAGCCCGAGTATGAGGGACAGCGACACAGCGGTCTCCAATATGACTATCACTGCGGCGAACAGCGCCGGATTCAGCGAAACTATCCCTGCCCACAGGTAGAACCACGGGCCGAGCCATGAAGGCTGGAGCGATGCTGATGAAGTTATGAGCTGGGGCAGGTTGCTGAAGAAGTAGCTGTTGAGCTTGAGGGTAGCGTCTATGCC
>JAGWHD010000007.1 GCA_028866995.1 Microcaldota archaeon | reverse complement strand
ATCCGGACTTCTTTGCTATTGTTGATGCCAGTATTGAATTGATGTAGTTTCCGCTTGCCTTGGCTTGCGGCGGCGTCGAGCTTGAGCTTATCCTCTGCCATGGCGACAGCGCGCACTTTATCCCCTTGTTCTTGTCCTTGAAGTACTTGCCGAAGGGAATGTCTGCTATTGCGACGCTTATCTTCTTTCCGATCACGTCTGGGGGTATCGATATGCTGTTGTAGAACGCGAACGGCCTTATGTAAGACGAGCCGTAGTTGTTCCTCCTTACGAGGCTTACGGTCGCGTCTTCCAGCGTGCTCGGTGCGTACTTTATGTCCATCATGTATACGCTGGCTGTCCTGTAAAAGCGCTTGATGTGGTCCTTGAGCCTGAATATGGCTGTTCCTCCTGCCGCTTCGTACGCGCGTATGCCCTCGAATATGCCGCTGCCGTACTGCAGCGAGTGCGTCAGCACGTTTACCTTGGCATCCTCTGCGTTGATGAACCTGCCGTCGAGCCACATCTGCTGTTTTGCCATTTTCCCACTTTTATGCAATGGATATATTGCCATGGTTAAATTTATTTGGTTGCTGTTTGTTTGGTTTGCGCCAGCCGGGATTTGAACCCGGGTTATTGCCTTGGGAAGGCAAAGTCTTAACCAGATTGGACCACTGGCGCCTGATGCTAAGAATTAGTTGCAGAAACTTTATTACAGCTTGTCAGGAAACCGCACCCCTTAGAATTGAGATTGGTATCGTTAAGTATTTAATTTTCCCTGTAGATGCATGTATGTCCGCAGGAGGAAACTCCGCAACGGATTTTGTGGGATCTTCGTATGAAGATTGACTTAGGATATGGAGTTGTCTGACTAACGTAAAATCCGAAAATTGCAATCCTGGCTTAAAGTGCTGGTTGCTCAAGACCGAGTCAATATTCAGAGATGAACTACCGAGGGAGAATCGGGAAGTAACGCCTTTGGAGATATTTGCCTCTACATGTGCAAAGTCGGCACATGCAAGCTGTGTCGTTG
>JAGWHD010000006.1 GCA_028866995.1 Microcaldota archaeon | reverse complement strand
TCTTGATTATGTACGAGTCCTGTCTCATGCTGTATGGCAACTGCGAATGGAGGGTCTCGATGCCGTAGCTTAACTTGAGGTTCTTGACCTTCTTGTCGATTTCCGATAGCGCAGACCCGGGACTCTCTCCGTTGACCAGCCTCCTGTTGACAAGTATCTCGCAGAAGTCTGGTACGACGTTTGAAGCGGTTCCTCCGCGAATCTCGCCCACGTTTATCGTGCCTTTTCCGAGGAGCGGGTCATTGACCTTCATGTTCCTTGACAAGCCATCCAGCGCTGCTATTACCTTCGCCATCCCGTCTATCGCATTCACGCCCAGCCATGGCCTTGAAGAGTGTGCGCTCTTGCCGTTGACTACTATCCTCATCTCCATCACCCCTTTCTGGGCGATCTGTATCTTGAGATCTGTGGGCTCGGCCACTATCCCGTATTTCACATCCTTGAACAGCGTCCTCTCGTTCTTGAGCAGCCATGTTGATCCCTTCAGCATACCCTCTTCGTCGGCCACAAAAGTCAGCAGCAGCCTTCTCTTCAGTCCATTCGTCTTTATGCTTGGCAATGCGGCCAGGATTGTCGCAATGCCTCCCTTCATGTCCGATGCTCCTCTCCCGTAGACCTTGCCATTGACAACAGTGCCCTCGAACCCGTACTTCCATTTTGTTGCATCTCCGAGAGGAACCGTGTCCATGTGCCCGTTGAGCATGAGCCCTTCGCCATGGCCGAAAGAGGCGGTAACATTGCACCTGTTCTTCTCAAACTCGATTATCTTTGAGCTTATGCCGAGGTTCTCGAGATAGCCATTTATGTACTTCGCAACCTCTTTCTCTCCGGATTCGTGCGGGTCGGAGTTTATGCTGACAAGGTCCCTAGTAATGCTCACCGCATCTGTTTTCATAGGAATCAGATATATTGCGCATAATAACCTTTAAATCTTATTTGCCGAATCCTCGATAAAGTTCTCTCTGGCCCTTTTCGCCTTCATCAGGTCTATAAGGTAGTATTTCCTGTCTGGCTGCATG
>JAGWHD010000005.1 GCA_028866995.1 Microcaldota archaeon | reverse complement strand
GCGATAACGAAGAACTTCATTGCCGAAGGGCTCAAGGCGCAGCTGGACAAAGCTATAGAGAGGATAAACAGCGCCCCGGTGAAATACAAGAAGGAGGAGAGCAGGGATGACAGGAGTTTCAAGGGCAACAGGAACTTCAGAGGCAGGAACCGGGGATACAGGGGCAGGCGCTGACCCCATCGCAAGTGCAGACTCTTTTTATTATTTGGCAGGGATACTTTCTCTATGCGACTCAGCAAGGGCCCGAGGCTCCAGTCAGCGATGGAGTACCTGATGACTTATGGATGGGCGATACTCGCGATAGCCATTGTGATGGTTTCGTTGTATTCGTTGGGTATCTTCAACCTGGGCAACTTGGCGCCTACCGCAACTCCGGGTTCCTGCCAGGTGATAAGGACCTCTGCGCAGACGAGCCTCGCTGGCCAGTGCGGCAACCTGATTCCCAAGTACGTGGGTAAATTCAATGGAGCCGGCAGTTATATACATGCTAGCAATTTCCAGATGCCTGAAAACGCGTTTTCTTTCTCTGTGTGGTTTAATTCTGGTAACCTGTTAATACCTGGGCTTATAGGCTACTTACG
Source organism: Microcaldota archaeon (assembly GCA_028866995.1). GTDB lineage: Archaea > Micrarchaeota > Micrarchaeia > Micrarchaeales > CABMGC01 > JAGWGW01. The sequence continues at coordinate 629 of JAGWHD010000005.1, read as the reverse complement.
TCTACTGGGAGCCCGAATTGGGGCGTAGAATATGGCACACTAAATGGCAATCTTAAGTATTATATTTGCTGGACGTCTGGAGCCTGCACCGGATGGATAAGTACGAGCATTCCTGTTAGAAATGGTATCTGGAGTTATTCAGTAATTACATGGGACGGCACATACATAAGAGCATATTCAAATGGCAACCTGGTTTATACATCTTCGAGCTATAATGGAGACACCCCCAATCCGTATTCTAATTATTTTGGTGCTGAAAATTTCAACGGTTCAATCGCAGACGTCCAGATATACAACACGTCCCTCGACAATTCAACGGTAAAGGCACTTTATCAGGAAGGAATCGGAGGTGCGCCGATAGATGTGACTCATCTAGTCGGATGGTGGCCGCTGAACGGGAATGCAAACGACTATTCCGGAAACAACTATCAAGGAACTCCTACGAGCGTAGTCTGGAACGCCAACTGGCAGAGCGGATACAGCGCGCCTACATCGTAAAAACCTACAACCCAGCAAACATTAAAAATAACAATGCACATATTGCTATCATGTCCTCAGCAAAAGCTATCCCGTTAATTGCAGCTGCACTTTTGTTTGCTATAATATACTCGCTAACATACTACACGACC
>JAGWHD010000055.1 GCA_028866995.1 Microcaldota archaeon | reverse complement strand
TAGATCCGATGCCGTTTGAGACTAGGGGGCAGAGAAATGCGAGGTTGACGGTGCTGCCGGACTGCAGCTGCACGTTTACCGATTGCGTAGATACAGGCGCTGCGTTGCCTATGGTGCAGGCGATGTTTGTGAGAGTTATCGGGAACGCGCCGATCCATCCGAATTTTATCCCGAGCCACCCCGTAGAATTCAGCACGGGATTCTGGCAGAGGTATCCTGCCGTGGAGAGGCAGCTGTTTGATACTGTCCCTCCGCTGCTGAAGACCCCGAGAGAAAACATCACCGCTAGCACAACTGCGACTATAAGTATCGCCCACCCATAGGTCATCAGGTATTCCATCGCGCCCTGAAGTTTGAGTCTATGCACATTGTTCATATGATAACAAAAGTTAAAAAGGTAAAAAACAGACAGGCAGCTGTATCAAACCCCTACCGGAGGGGTAGTCGCCATATAACTTAGGAGTGCCCGAGCGCAAAGACCATCATGCCGCCGGCCCCTGAG
>JAGWHD010000054.1 GCA_028866995.1 Microcaldota archaeon | reverse complement strand
AACCCCATTTAAATAGATGATCACATTGCCTGTGCTAGCTGAATAGGTGAAACCTAGCATAGCCCACTGGTTCGTTGTAAATATCCTAGAATCTATCCAGCAATATCCAGCGGTACACATTCTTGGGTTAAGTGTCGATGAAGTCGCATTATTCGTATTTATCTGGGCACTCGTTCCAGAGCCAGTTATATAGGCTACATTAGGATAAGAGGTGGCTTGCCGTTCATTTATCCATGCAAACATGGATATATCGGCATTACCCTTAGGAAAACCCGTTGCACCTGTTGTAATGTAGCCACCGTTGAACTGTCCGACGTACTTCGGAATCAGGTTGTTGCATTGCCCTGCAAGGCTCGTCTGCGCAGCGGTCCTTATCACCTGGCAGGAGCCCGGAGTTGCAGTAGGCGCCAAGTTGCCCAGGTTGAAGATACCCAACGAATACAACGAAACCATCACAATGGCGATTGCGAGTATCGCCCATCCATAGGTCATCAGGTACTCCA
>JAGWHD010000053.1 GCA_028866995.1 Microcaldota archaeon | reverse complement strand
CTACCAAAAAGTCGCGTCGTACGAGGTGAAGAATGGCAAAGTGGACAAAGTCCTTTTGCTCTATTCCGGCGGCCTCGACACCTCGGTGATGCTCAAATGGCTGCAAGATGAGTACGGCGCCAAGGTGACCGCGCTCACGCTCGACATTGGCCAGCAGAAGGACGACCTCGAAGTTATCCGCAACAAGGCGCTCGCGCTCGGCGCGGAGGACGCCATCGTGCTCGACGCAAAAAGGGAGTTCGCGGAGGACTTCATCGCGAAGGGCATCAAGGCCAACGCTTCCTATCAGGGCGAGTACCACCTCTCGACCCCCATCGGCCGCGCCGTGACGGCGAAGAAAGGCGTGGAGGTGGCGCACAAATATGGCATCAAATGCATCGCGCACGGCTCCACCGGCAAGGGCAACGACCAGGTCCGCTACGAGCTCGCCTACTACGCGCTTGAGCCTAACATCACGGTGATCGCACCGTGGCGGGAGTGGGATCTCACCTCCCGCACCAGGCTCATCGAGTT
>JAGWHD010000052.1 GCA_028866995.1 Microcaldota archaeon | reverse complement strand
ATTTCGAGCTGAAAGGTATGCTCCTGCTCGAGCCAAGCCTTACGTCTATGTCATAACCCATCTTCATCGCATTCCTTTTTGCTATGCCTACCATTGCAGGCGAGGGATCAATCGCATAAACCCTCCTTTTCTTCGCTTCGTATATCAGCATCGGTATCCTTCCGGGGCCCGTCCCTATGTCAAGTATCCTCTTTGCCCTGCTTTTCCTTATGTCGTTCACGACGAACCTGTAGAAATCGGTTATCCTGCCCATCCTTGTGAATATGGAATAGAGCCTTGCGGTGATTGGCCCGAAGGCCTCCTCGTTTTTGAGATAATACCTTCCCATACGATACCATATGGAAACGTTAAATAAATTAATGCAGAAGTGATATTATGGCATTGTCAACGCCGCAGTCGCAGGCAGGGATACTGAGCTTCTACGACGCTCCCGAAAGAGGGCCGTCGCTGAATCCGAGAGTGGTACTGATAGCGGTAGTGATCTTTGCGGTCCTTGTGATAATCTTCAATCACTTCG
>JAGWHD010000051.1 GCA_028866995.1 Microcaldota archaeon | reverse complement strand
AAGGTAAAGAATGCGGCGTACAACGAGATCGTGAAGATAAAGCTGAAGAGCGGCGAGTTTAGACTCGGGCAGGTGCTCGACACCAGTGAAACACAGGCGGTAGTGCAGGTCTTCGGGCCCACTAACGGCATCAACGTCGAGAACAGCTCTGTCAGCTTCCTCGGCGAGACGTTCAACGTCACAGTGAGCGACCGCATGCTCGGAAGGATCTTCGACGGCCAGGGAAGGCCGAAGGACAACGGACCGGCGATAAGCTCAGGAGAGAGAAGGGACATCAACGGCGAGCCCATCAACCCAGTGTCAAGAGTATACCCGAGCGACTTCATCCAGACCGGCATCTCAACGATAGACGGCCTCAACACCCTTGCAAGAGGAAAGAAGCTGCCTATCTTCTCAAGCTCCGGACTGGCGCACAACCAGCTGACAGCTCAGATCACAAGGCAGGCGAAGGTCCGCGGCACGAAGGAAGGATTCGCAGTGGTATTCGCAGGCATCGGCATAACGTACGACGACGCAGAGTACTTCAT
>JAGWHD010000050.1 GCA_028866995.1 Microcaldota archaeon | reverse complement strand
ATGCGTATGCACGTCTGCGATCATAGGAATCACAAGTAGTTGGTTATGCTGGCTTAAGATTAATAATGGTTATCTGTAACCGGGCAGCTTATTTAAATTGTACGAGGCATATACCATTCCTATGTCAAAGGCCCTGCGTTTCGTCTCCCGGATTGCGCCAACCGTGCTGACTGCAGCAGGCGTAATTTACCTGGTTTACATGATAATCTCAAGTTCGCCGAGCGCAAAGGCTGGGCTCCTGTCCTACATCTACTGCGTAGGCAGCTCCGGATACAGCCCGGAAAACCTGTCCTATTACGCGAAGGCATCGTCTGCTGGGGTTTCGGACTGGATAGCAACATCAAGCTATCCTGTGGGAGTCGACGATGCCGGCTGCTCGATATACAGGAATTACATATACTGCGTGGGCACGAATGCGACAGAGCAGGAAAACCAGACCTATTATGCGCCGATATCGGGCAGCGGCATAGGGAAATGGATAGCGACGACCCCCTATCCGATAAAATTCTGGCTTGCCGGCTGCTCCG
>JAGWHD010000004.1 GCA_028866995.1 Microcaldota archaeon | reverse complement strand
CTCCTTGCACACACCGCCTGCCAAGTCATCCAAGTGAGGCCTTAGTGACGCAGCATCGTTATGGTGCTTTCGAACTAAGGTTTCGTGAGGGGGGCTAAGGCATAACAAGGTATCCGTAGGGGAACCTGTGGATAGATCACCTCAAAACTTTTGAAAAAGAGTTTTACAAGAACATTCGTGTGCACAAAGTATTTTGATTGCGCAATACCTCTCGCTTAAGCTCAAGGCTACATCTTTCATTTTTTTGTTTTTTCAACCCTTAGCGTAAGCGCCGAATGGATTATTATTCCTTATCGGAAAGAGCTAACGTATGCGTCAGAAGAAGAGACTTCAGTCGGCTATGGAATGCCTGATGACCTATGCAAGCCCTACGATAGGGTCGGACCCACAGAATTTCGGCACGCTTAACGGGTCCGTTGCCAATGTTCAGCTGTACAACACCACCCTCGATCCTTCTTCGATAAAAGCAGTATACCAGGAGGGCATTGGAGGGGCGCCGATAGATCTGCAACACCTGCTTGGATGGTGGCCTCTGAATGGGAACGCTCAGGACTATTCGGGGAACAACCATCATGGTACGCTCGTAAATTCCGTCGTATGGAACGCGAACTGGCAGCCAGGATACAGTTTGCCAACAACGTGACCCTTCAGCATTCTATATAATACCGATTATCCAAACCATATTTGTATGACGATTAAGCTCACCACCAGCGCATGCTACATGGCAGGGCTGATGAACAGGACGGCAGAGAGGGGCAAGGTAGCCATATCCACAGGCAAGAGCGCCATAGAGGAGAGGTTCCTCGAGATAGCGGTCAAGAAGCTGAAGGTGGATCCCACCAAGATAACGATAGCTGAAGGCTCAATCGGCATGAGGAATGTTTATTTCTACCATTCAAGGATAGCGAAGGAGCTGCAGGAGATACGCGAGAAGGAGCTCTTCCTGTTCAAGCGGGTCAACGAGTTCTCGAGGAGCTACATAGCGGGAATGTTCGACAGCTCGGGGCATTTGCAGAAGGGCAGCATAACGATAAACGGACTGAGCCCGAAGGACAGACTGATGCTCGAGAACCTTGGGATAAGGACGCTTGACAAGAGGATAGTGAACCCTAGGCTGCTGCTCGAGATGATAAAAGGCTACACTGTTTTCAAGGACCTGGGGAACTAGGCGCTGCCATGGATACGTATTTCGTGACTTCGAACAGGAACAAGTTCCGAGAGGTTGAGAGGATACTGGGAATGAAGCTGAAGAGGTACGATGCCAGCATCAAGGAGCTACAGTCGATGGACGTTGAGGAGGTAGCCGTTGACAAGGCGCGCAAGGCCTATGCGAAGCTGCACAGGCCGGTGATAGTCGAGGATACGGGCCTGAAGATCATATCGTTGAAGGGCTTTCCTGGTGCGCTCTCCTCATGGGTCGAGAATACAATAGGCAACAGGGGCATATGCGACATGGTCAAGGGCAAGAAAAGGGATGCTTACGCAGAAACCTGCGCAGTGTACTTTGACGGGAAGAGGATTAGGGCTTTCACAGGGCGGACATACGGGACGATAATGAGAACGCAGAAGGGAATGAACGGCTTCGGATGGGACTGCATATTCAGGCCAAAGGGCAGCGGCAAGGTGTACGCTGAAATGAGCATCGATGAAAAGAACAGGGTTTCGCACAGAGGGAAGGCATTCAGGAAGCTTAGGAAATACGTGAGGGACATATGAATGGAACCTAAGGGAGTGATAAAATTCAGGCTGTACCTTCCTGGCGATGTCTGGATACTTGCGATAACATCGGCGATATGGTCCATAGGGAGCTCCCTTGCCACGCCTTTCCAATCGCTCTTCTTCCAGGGCATGGGCGTTCCGGTCTTCTACATAGGCGCCCTGACATCGATAAGCTCGATCGCTACGATAGTCGCCTACATAGTAGGAGGATACATAGCGGACATAGCAGGAAGGAGGAAGATAGTTGTGGTGTTCAGCTTCGTCTCGGCCCTATCGGCCTTCTTCTTCACGATGGTGAACCAGTGGATGTTCCTGCTCATACCGATAATAATAGGCGCGCTCTCAGGGGTCTACAGCCCTGCGTTCAACGCCATGATGAACGACTCGATGAGGCCAAGGCTCAGGGCGGTGGGCTTCGCCTCGTTCGTGATAATCAGCACCATACCTGCAATTTTCGCGCCTTACATAGGCGGCATACTAGTGCAGAACATAGGGGTCATCAGCGGCGTGAAGCTCGCGTTCTTCATGAGCGGGCTTTTCGGGATCGCCGCGGTGTACCTTAGGAGCATATACCTTAAGGAGACCTATGTGCCCAAGGTCAAGACGGTCGTAAACCTCAGGCACATAATATCCGATTCGCTGAAGGGATATGCCGATGTGATAAGGAAGTCAGGGACCGAAGCGAGGAAGCTGCTCGCATACTCTGCAGCGTCCAGCACGGCCACAGGCCTTACAACAGTCTTCATATCATTATATCTTATAGATAAGGTACATCTGGCGCCCAGCCAGTACGGCTTCCTTGTAGGCGTGAGCGCGCTTGTCACCAACCTTCTCCTGCTCCCCGCGATATTCATGATGGGCAGGATAAGCATCAAGAAGATAGCCGTCGTGTCGGCCCTTTCATCGCCGGCCAGCATGCTGATATTCATATCGTCTACGGGTATGAACGACCTGATGGCATGGAGCATAACCGGAGGGGTAGGAGGGGCGCTGCTGAGCAGCGTGATACAGGGGCTCGAGGGCGATGCCACTGGCAGAGCCACGAGGGGCAGGTTCATGGCCCTGTTCAACATAGTGTCCCTGGGGTGCATGGTGCCTGCGCAGATACTCTCAGGCATGCTATATTCCATATCCCCGCTGTCGACCTTCCTGCTCTCGATACCGTTCTTCGCAGCATCTGTCCTTATACTCATTTCCATATGAAAGGGAATCGGTTAAATTAGTTTGCAAGCCAATATTCTATCGGTTTGAATGCTTCCCGAATGGCTCAGGATAAAGCCCGCATCGACAGAGAAGTACAGTGAGATAAAGCAGGAGATAAGCGGCCTCAACCTGCACACCGTCTGCGTCGAGGCGCACTGCCCAAACATAACCGAATGCTGGAGCGGGGGCACTGCCACTTTCATGGTCCTTGGAGACCTCTGCACCAGGGGATGCAGGTTCTGCGCAGTCAGCAAGCGCGCGAAAGGCATAGAGGTCGACAGGATGGAACCCGAGAAACTGGCAAGGATTGTCCAGAAGTGGGGGCTTGATTACATAGTCATAACGTCAGTATGCAGGGACGATCTGCCTGACCAGGGAGCCAGCCATTTCGCAAGGTGCATAAGCGAGATAAAGAGGCTCAATCCGGAAACTATAGTCGAGGTGCTTATACCAGATTTCAGGAACGACATGCAGTGCCTGAAGACCATAGCTGACGCGCATCCTGACGTAGTCGGGCACAACATAGAGACCGTTCAGAGGCTCTCGCCTTCGATAAGGGACAGGAGAGCGGATTACGTGCAGTCGCTCAAGGTCCTCGCCAGCTTCAAGGAGCTCGACCAGGGCATATACACAAAGTCTGCGATGATGCTGGGAATAGGGGAGAGCGATGAAGAGGTAATGTCAGCTCTTAGGGATCTAAGGAATTCGGGAGTGGACTTCGTTGCGATGGGCCAGTACCTCAGGCCCACATCGCATCATCTTGCGGTCAATGAATTCGTGAAGCCGGAGAAGTTCAAGCAGTTCGAGAGGGCCGCTCTTGCGATGGGATTCCTTTATGCCGCGTCAGGGCCTTTTGTCAGGAGCTCGTACCGTGCTGGGGAATACTTCGTCAAGTCGATAATAAAGAAGGGCAACGGTGTTCATGCCGCAGGGTTACCTGCTGAAGTTCCATCCGTCTGAAGCGTATACGGATCCAGACAATTCCTCCGCCCTCTTCCGCTCCTGTTCAGTGAGCGTTCCGATGTCGTATTCCTTGCCCCCTGTGAATCCCTTCATGAGGCTCTCATAGAGCTGCTCTATTCCCGCATCGCTGAACCTCCTGACGCATGTGACCCTATCCTCTACCCCTTTTATCATCTTGTCCGATATCTTTTCCTTGCTTACGTTCAGTAGCGAGAACATCTTCTTGACGTCAAGGTCGTACAGTATAGTGCCGTGCTGCAGGAGTATGCCGTTCCTCCTTGTCTGCGCGTTTCCAGATATCTTCTTCCCGTCAGCTATTATGTCGTTTATCGGGACGAACCTTGAATCTATACCTAGCCCTTTGAGGCCGTCCGTTATCCAGGAGCAGATGAACGCGTAGCTCTCCCTTATTCCTTTCGGGAACATGTCTTCAGGAGCTATCACGCTGTAGGTGACCTCGCCGTTGAAATCATGGTACACGGCTCCTCCGCCGGTTATCCTGCGCACCCAGTCCACTCCGGCTTGCCTGCAGGCATCGATATTGACCTCTTTCCTCATGCTCTGGAACCTGCCGATCGACACCGCGCTGGGGTTCCAGCGGTAGAACCTGATAGTAGGCGCAGCTGCTCCGTTCCTTACCGACTCGGCTATCGCCTCGTCTATCCCCATGTTCATAGACGCTGGGTGCGTCTCAAGGCCCATGACACGCCATCTCATCCTATCGCCATCCTCACTACCTTGGCAATCGCTTCAGGCGTCACGCCTATCATCTCTATTCCCTTCGACGCAATAACTGCCCTTATCTTTTCAGCAATCGTATCCTCTTCCTCTCCTGGGCTCAGCCCTATCAGCGCCTGCTCTATCTCAGACAGGGATTCCTCAGGATGGATGAAGAAGTCGCCGAGTATCTGCACGCTGTATATCTTTTCAGAATAAGCGACCTTTGCAGAGACGAGCTTCCCTTCAGGAACCTTGTATTCAGCGAAACCCTCCAAACGACCCACTGCCTTACTTGACGACTACCTTGTCCGACAGCTCCACTATCCTGTCTATGCTGTAGGTGATAGGGTTGCCGAAGCTCGTGTTTATGACCATCTTGCCGTGCCTCACGTCCACGCCGCCTATCTTGCCTATGAGCGCGCCCAGCTCGTTGACGACCATCTTGCCCTTGATCTTCTTTATGCTTATTGCCCTTATCCTGAGCAGGGTAGCGGACACCGATACCGCGACACCTATGATTATGGCCAGCACAAGGGAATTCATCAGCTGGCTGAAGTATATCTGGCCTATTATCCACGATGTGAATGAATAGACAAGGACCCAGAGTATGATCGAGGAGCCTATGTACACTCCGTACTTGAACGTGCGGAACATGTACTTCTTCTCCCTCACGTCTATTATCCTGCCTATCAGGAAGAGCACCATCACTATCGGCATGAGTATCAGGAAGCCCTGCACCATTGATGCGACTGAGAGCGCCTGGTTGGCAGTGATGTGATATCTCGACTCGTAATTGCCTACAGCTATGAACAGCGAAGCGACTAGGAACAGTATCGAGCTGAGGTAGAAGACGAAGCTCATCCTGTCTATGCTGAAGCTGAATCCCTTGAAGGAGTTGATGAACGAGTCCTCAAGGCCGAAGCCCTTCATCAGGAGGTATACGCCTATCAGTATGATCGGGAGCACCAGGCTTATCCCTAGGAGATAGCTCACCGCGAACAGGAGCAGCAGCACCGCAGGCAGTCCGAATACTATCCTGGAGTAGTGGGGCTCCTTGAGCTTCTCGAGTATCGCGAAATAGGTGTTCTCTATGGTCTCCGCCTGCTTCATCTTGACCGACCTGACGCTGTTCACCTTTATCCTTGATTCGACTATGGGCAGCGTCCTATCGTCGCTCGCCCCATCGGTCACGAATATGCAGCCGTCGCTCTTGTTCGATTCAAGTACAAGTTCAAGCTGCCTTGCGACCTCCCTGTCAGCGCTGTAGCCCTCTGCCTCGGAGCCGGTCACGCACGCGACGCTTACCTGGTACCCGTCTTCCCGCATCTCGTCGTAGAGCTTCGCCGCGAAGAACATGGTGTTTGAATCAGGATCCTCAGGGTCTGCAAGGGCCAGCTGGTTGGCCCCGTTGAGTATCTGGACCTTCCCTATCAATGGGCCGCTTATGCCCGTCTTCCTGTGCAGGTCGTTGTCTACGTCTACCGCAAGTATGAGAAGCCTCTCCTCCTTATCCTTCTGGCTTAGTTTGCCTCGCGCCATATACCCCATACATTATTGCCAAAAGGCTTTATATTCCTTCTTCAGGCTTTCGTCATTAATAAAGTCAAACCATTTAAATATGCTGCAGGCAATAGATATCAACATGCCAGGGTGGCAGAATCCGGTATTGCGCTGGTCTTGAACTCAGTTCAAGAGCTGATTAGTGATGTTAAGAAAACCAGTTCCCGCAAGGGATTTAGGGCTCGAATCCCTACCCTGGCGAAGATATTAATGTGCAATACGATATCGGCCTGTTTTCTCAGTGCCTTAGCAGCATCCATGCGCCGTTTGAGGAGAGCAGTTCCGAGATATCGCCAAACCTCCCCTGCCTCGCTAGGTCGCATACCAATGCTGCCCTCTCTATCGCGTCGTCTTGGCTGGGGAAGGAGACGAGATGCCTGTGAAGCTTCACGGACAGAGCCGCATCATGCGCAGCAGTAACCCTTAGTGCGGCCACGAAGAAGCCGTTGTGCGCCAGCGAGATGTACGTATCGGCAAGCCTTGCACGGTCGGCCATGTCGTGAGACGAGTGCACGAGCTTTTCTACGAGCGTGGATAGCATGAACTTCATCTGTTCGGTGCTGAAACCGTAGAGAGCGGCAGTCGAAGCGATTTTCATCGCCGCACGGTTGGCGTTGCCAATGCCGTATACCCTCGAAAGTATGCCTACGCTCAGAAGGTGCGCAAGAGGGTCTTCCTCTCCTGTAAGCAGCCTGTCAACTATCGATCCTAACCTCATCGGCTCCTTCAGTATCTCATACGCAACCGTCGAATTGTTCATTCCCCCGTGCTCATGAAGTATCCTTGCGATCTCCTTCCCGAGCTCCTTGTCTTTGGGGTATATTGCGAACTCCATTATCATGTCGTTGAATCTTGCGGAAAGGTCGTGCATCCCTTTCGAGTGCATGCCCTCCTTGGCAGCGACAACAAAGCCTGTCGCGCTGCTGTTAAGGTAACTTATGAGATCCCTTACCTTCCCGTTGGATGACGCCTGCCTGGAACCCTTGAGCGTTGCATATGCCGTCTGCCTGTTGAAGAAGAGGATGGATGATGCTGTCTCAGGTATCGCCGCTGCGGCCCTCTCGTCGAATTGGTGGAGCGCCATGACAGATGCGAGCTTTGTTATCACGTAAAGATTGCTCTCAAGTTGGTTCAGGTTGACGCGCCTTCCCCTGCTCTCCTCCTTGAATAGCTCTGCGAAGCTTCTTGCGGCCTGGCTGGCTGAGCCGAAGACGTTGGTGATGTTTGTGTAGTTCCTTGTCAGTACCAATGGCGCGCCGTACCTGGCTGATGTCGTGCTGTTAGCCATGTCCTCGCGCATAGCTGCGTTTGCATGCTATAAATAGGATTAGAGGCTGACGTTTTTTGACGAATTTCAACTCTTCAGGCCGCTGTTGTGCACTCCGATTACGGCTCTTCCTGAAGGATCGGCCATGTCCTTGAATGCCTTGTTCCATTCCATCGCCCTAGGAGTGGAGCATGCGATAGAAGGGCCGACAGGAACCGTAAGAGGCGCCTGCTCGTTCTTGAAAAGCTCGTCGAATATCTCCCTGTAGTAGTACTGCTCCTTGGAGGTAGGGGTCTGCTTAGGGAATCTCCTCTTTGCATCTGCCATCATCTTGTCTGTAACGTGCTCCTCCGCGTGTTTCTTCAGGCTGTCTATCCAGCTGTATCCTACCCCGTCGGAGAACTGCTCCTTCTGCCTCCAGAGTATCTCGTCAGGCAGCAGCCCCTTGAAAGCCTCCCTGAGTATTCGTTTCTCAACAGTTTTTCCGGGGCACATCTTCTGCGAAGGATCTATTGCCATCGCATATTCCAGGAACTCCTTGTCCAGGAATGGCACTCTTGCTTCAAGCCCCCATGCTGCAGTGGACTTGTTCGCCCTGAGGCAGTCGTACTTGCTGAGCAGCGACAGCTTTGTCACAAGCTCCTCGTGGAACTCCTTTGCGTTTGGGGCCATGTGGAAGTAGAGATAACCGCCGAAGACCTCGTCGGAACCTTCTCCAGACAACACCATCTTTATTCCCATGGACTTGATCTTCCTTGCCATGAGGTACATCGGAGTAGAAGCGCGGATAGTCGTGACGTCGAAGGTCTCCAGATGGTATATGACGTCGCGGAGCGCATCCAGTCCTTCCTGGACTGTGAACACTATCTCATGATGGACGGTGCCTATGTGCTTTGCGACTATCCTTGCGAACTTCATGTCGGGAGAGCCTTCAAGGCCGACCGAAAAGGAATGCAGCCTCGGCCACCAAGCCTCAACCCTGTCGCCGGATTCGACTCTCTTCCTGCTGTACTTCTGGGCTATCGCAGCAACTATAGAAGAATCGAGGCCTCCGGATATTAGCACGCCATAAGGAACGTCCGACATGAGCTGCCTTTTGACAGACATCTCCATCTCGTGCCTCAGTCTCTTGAGCGATACTTTTGTCTTTGGAACCTCTTCCATCCATTTCCTCTTGTACCACTTGGTGAACTTCTTGGTTTTGCCGTCGTAGTAGTGTCCTGGAGGGAACTCCTGCAGCTTATTGCAATACGGTACAAGCGCCTTCATCTCGCTTGCGACGTGCGTCGCCCCGCTCTCGTCCCATCCTATGTAAAGGGGCATTACGCCCATGTGGTCCCTCGCCACGAAGTAGCTCTTGTTTTTCTTGTCGTAGAGCGTGAATGCGAATATGCCACTCAGCATCTCAACGCACTTGCTGCCGTATTCGTCGTACAGGTAAAGTATTACCTCGCAGTCAGAGCTTGTCTTCCAGTCGTGCTTCCTTTTCAGCTCCTTCGCCGCCTCCTTGTGGTTGTATATCTCTCCGTTGACCGCGAGCGCATTGCCTGTCTTAGAGTCAATCAGCGGCTGGGCCCCGTGCTCCACGTCCACTATGGACAGCCTCTCGTGGGCGAGTATCGCGTTCTCGTCTGCGTATATGCCGCTCCAGTCGGGTCCCCTGTACCTTATCTTCGATGCCATGCTCAGGGCCCTCTTCCTCATGGCATCCTTGTCCTTGAAATCGAATATGCAAGCTATACCGCACATTTTACCAGCTAAGCAGGGATTAGTTGTCGCTGATCCGCTATATATATTTATTTGAGATTAATTCGTATTTATTACATGAATTGCAGATATCTTTATATATCATATTGGAGAATATCCAAACATGGACGAACTGACTGAAGAGATAATCGTAAAGCTCGACTCTGGGACCGTCAAGTACACGGACATCGCCAAGAAGCTTAACGAGCCTCTTTCAACGATACACTTCAGGATGAAGAAGCTGGAGAAGGAGGGCGTGATAAGGAACTATAAAGGCGACATAGACTGGAAGAAGGCAGGATATCCCATAACAGCTTACATATTCGTGAACATAGACGTTGACCTCCTGAAGAAGATACACAAGACGCAGGACGACCTGCTGAACGAGCTGCTCGGTCTCATGTACATAAGGGAGGGGTCATTGATAACTGGAGAGGCAGACATACTGCTCAAGGTCATCGCGAAGAGCTCGGAGCATCTCAAGGAGATACTGCTGGGATTCATAGACTCTAAGCACGGGGTTGTGAAGACGAAGACCTCGCTGGTGCTCGACTGACTGCAGGAATTCACGCGGTTATCTCGGAGATGGAGAACCCGGAGAAATGGCTCATGCCCTTGATGTAGTTCATGTCCTCGTTTATGCCTGCGTTCTGCAGCTGGTTCTCGGATACGAGCCTCACGTCGCTTATATGCAGCGCTGCCGTCGCTATCTCAATGTCTGCAGAGACGTCCCTCGCTGCCGATGCCTGTATGAAGTATGAATTGAACATGCCTATGCCGCTGTTCCCGTATTTTGATATGAAGCTGGAATAGCGCGTCGGCGACGGCTTTGTGAACGTGAGCAGGTGCTTCCCGTCGTCCTTAGGTATCTGCATCCTTGACAGGTCTATCAATTCCACAGCGGTCCCTATGTCAGGGCGCTTGACCAGGTTGGACAGCCCCCTCTCCTGCAATGCAGGATTCACTATCCGTTCTAGCTCGTTCCTGTCAGAGTACGAGATCTTCCTGAACCTTGCCACAAGGTTCCTTTCGATGCTCTCGCTGACCTTAGCGCTGCCAGATAGCGCGCTGGATACGAGCCCCATGGCACCGCAATCTGTATGCGGCGCTATGACAACGCTACTGATGCCGCCTGAGCCGATTATGCCCTCTATTGACTTGGAGAGGGTGCCTATATTGGCGCCCGCGTTCCTCAGGAAGACGGTTCTGCCGTCGTTGTACTTTGAATCGAGGTATTCGCTGAGCCTCCTGTCCATGCACGATATCACAATCCTCTCGAAATTGCCCATTTGATTCACTTCAGCGTACCTTTGCCCTCTGCTCCCTCCTTGCCATCCCTGCCAGCTCCACGTCCCTGAAAGGAACGCACGATACGCTCATATCGCCAAGGAACGGTTTTCTGGAACCCATGAGCATCCTCACGTTGCCTTCGACGTGGTCGTTCTGCGATGTTCCCAGCGAGACTATCCTCAGGTCCTTTATCCCCAGCGCGTGCGCCACCTCTATGTCGGTCAACGCTGACATTATCGAGGGCCTCTGTACGAGGTATACCTTCTTGCTGTCGGCCTCGTCGCCCAGCGCCATCCTCGCTATCCCCTCATGGGTATACGCGTTTGTAGGCGAGCTGAACAGGACGACTGCCCCGTTAGTGCCCTGCTTGACGAACCCGCTGAGGTCCGCAAGCGGCGCCCTGGCTATGGACAGGTTGCTGAATATGGACTTGAAAGGAAGGAGCTCCTTGTATTTTGTATCGGCGTTGTGCTGCTCCAGCTCCTTGAGCGTCAGGTCCGCGGGGTCCTTGCCGATAGCGCGTATGGAATCCTCGAAATGCCTGACGAGTCTGGCCTCCACCTCTCCGCTCGGGGCTATCTCCCCTTGGAACACCTTGTAGACGAAAGAGACAGCTCCGCAGTCCGAGTGCGTGTAGACGGAGACCTTGCTTATGTCGTGCTGCCTGAGCAGTATCTCTATCTCGGAGTACATGTCTGGGAGCAGAGCGCCTGCGTTCCTGTAGGCCACTACGCCGTGGCCTTCCTGGAGCGCCGTGAATTCGCTGCAGAACCTGTAGTCCATGCAGCCTATCGCCAGTTCGCGGATCGGATTGCCGTTGTCCGGGAGCCAGAAGCTCGAGGACATCAGCAGTCCTTTGTTGTTTTCTGACATTGAGTCGCCGTATGAAAAACCAAAGAAGTGTCAAGCACTATGGTATTGTATCTGGTATTTAAGCTTTATTGGATGGTACTCCTCTTGCCGTCCGTCAAAGCTCCAGTACCTCCCAGTTGGACTGCAGTGAGCCGCAGAACTTCTCGAGGTCCTTGTGCGTTATCTCCAGCGTTTCCGTGTTTATGTTGGGGTGGAACGCGACTATCTCCGCGCCCCAAAGGTCCTTGTCAAGTATGAGCTTCGTGTTCTTCGCGTTTATCATGCCGAATATCGAGACGCTGCCTGGCGTCAGGTCCAGCTCTATCTTGAGCTTCTCTGGCGATGCGAACTGGAGCTTTGATACGTTGAGCCTTTTCCTTAGCGACTTGATGTCGAGCCTCTTGAGCGCGTCCATGCACACTAAATAGAAATTGCCTTTTTCGTCCTCCAGGAACAGGCTCTTTGTGTGCATGCCTGGAATCTCGCCCCTGAGGCCGGTAGATTCTGCGACTGTGAACACGGCCTTGTGGCTGTGAACCTTGTAGCCTATGCCTATTCCCTTTAGATAGGACTCGAGCGCCTGCTCCATGCGCTCACGGCTCGAGCCTGTTGACCATCCTTGGGAAGGGAATAGCGTCTCTTATGTGGTCTAGGTTGAGCAGCCACTTTATGAGCCTCTCCATGCCCATGCCGAAGCCCGCATGCGGTATTGACCCATACCTTCTCAGGTCTATCCACCACTCGTAGTTCTTCATGTTGAACTTTATCCCTTTCTTCTCCTCTACCTCCTTCATCCTCTCGAGCAGCTCCTTGAGCCTCCACTCCCTGACGCCGCTGCCTATTATCTCTCCATGGCCTTTCGGCGCGAGCATGTCCGATGAGAGCACTGTCCTTTCGTCCTTGGGGTTTATCGGCATGTAGAACGGCTTGATCTCCCTCGGCCAGCTGTGCACGAATATCGGCTTGTCCTTGTCCTCTGTCAGCGCCCTCTCGTCCTCCACCCCGAAATCGTCGCCCCATGCCTTCTTGAGGCCCTTCTGGTTGAGTATCTCCAATGCCTTCTCGTAGCTTATCCTCTCGAAAGGCGGTTTTATGTTGAGAAGCGTTTCGGGGCTTACTTCAAGGTTCTTCAGTATGTCAGGGTTCTTCGTCGCAAGCGTGTTGGCTATGTAGCTGACCATCCTCTCTTCCAGGCCCATCGCCTGCTCATTGGTGAAGTAGGGCATCTCCGGCTCAAGATGCCAGTATTCGGCGAGGTGCTTCGTGGTCCTCGACTTCTCGGCCCTGAACGACGGCACGAACGAATATGTCTTCTCGAGCGCGAACTCCATGACCTCGGCATAAAGCTGTGAAGACTCTGTCAGGTATGCCTTCTGCCCGAAGAAGTCTATCTCGAACATATCAGCTCCAGTCTCTCCCCCTGCCTTCGTTATTATGGGAGGAGTCACCTCGTAGAATCCCTTCTTGTCAAGGAACTGCCTTGTGTACCTGAATATGTAGGACCTTGCCTTCATTACCTCCGTCATCTTCCTGCTCCTTAGCCACAGATGCCTCTTGTCGAGCAGCAGCTCGGTGCTCTGGTATTCGGTTATCGGATAGGGCTCGGATATCTGCACGTTCCTGAACTTGGCAGCCTGCATCTCGAATCCCGTAGGAGCCCTCTTCTCCTCCTTCACCGTTCCGGTTACCTTGATGCTCGACTCTATGGTCGTCGCAGTTGCCGCCTTCCACGATGCGTCGTCCACGCTGTCCTTCTTTATGGCTATCTGCAGTATGCCGCTGCTGTCCCTCGCGACTATGAACACTATGCCTCCGCTCTCCCTCTTCCTGTAGACCCACCCGTTCAGCGAGACCTTTCTCCCTATTGCCTTCTGCGCTTTTGCGATGCTTATCGACATAATATAAACCTTAGTATTGATCCAGAAAGGTAGTGAACTACCTCAGATTGTTGTCTGAGATTTCTTGATTCATTGGGTATGCTTTCATACCCTCCACAGAGGCCCATTCCATGCCTCCTGAAGCCTTTTTCAGTATATTTATCGCAGCGTTATGATCTCTGTCCATTGACATGCCACATATATTGCATACGTACATTCTTTTATATAAGGGCATGTCCTTAACATTACCACACACGCTGCATGTCTTTGTTGTTCCTCTTGGATCTATTTCTCGTATCTCGCAACCAGCGCTCTCAGCCTTGTAGCGAAGCGTTTGTAGAAACCTATTCCAAGATGCATCTGCAATGTTCCTAGCATTATAGTATGGCTGTTCCATCATCCGTTTTATTCCCAGTTTTTCAACTGCAATTAACTTGCATCGTTTTACAAGCATTGTCGTTGTTTTGTGGATGAAGTCGTTTCTTGTATCCGCAACTTTTTTGTACAGTTTTTCAAGCCTTTTCTTCGTTTTCAATCTGTTTTTGCTCCCTTTCATCTTTTTTGACAATTGCTTTTGCATTGATGCAATTGTTCCAAGGTATCTTTCTAATATCTTAGGATTACTTACTTGTTCACCGTTACTACAAGTGAGATAACTTTTGATTCCGAGATCGATTCCGATTGATTTATTTCCTTGTTTGAGGTTCTTTCTTTTTGCATCTGTTTGAAGTATCATATACCACCTATCACATGACTTTTTGATTATGAGGCCCTTGATGCAGCCATCTATTGATCTATGTGTTTTGATTTTTATAGAACCGATTTTGGATAGATGCACTACAGATCTTTTTTCTGTCTTCCATTCGACCCAGAACCCTGACTGGTTGTATACTACAGTCTTGAACCATTCCTTGCCCTTGAACCTTAGTCTTCCTACTTTCTTCCCATTGTTCTTCAAGTTCCTCAATGTGGTTAGGTTTGAAAAAAGACGATAGCACTCGTACTGCAGCGTCTTTGAATATACTCTGTTGAAATCAGGATTGTGCTCCTTGAGTTCTACAATCTTGTGCTGTACTCTTTTCCTGTCTATCTTTTCCTGTTTCTTAAGTTCCTCAAGTAGTGAATTGTACATTAATCTACATCCATTCAAAGTAAATTCTAGTATTGCTCTTTGTTCTTTGTTTGGATACATAGGAAAGGTGTATGAGAGCATAATGGTCTAAATCATATACTCACGTAAAAACTTTTATACCTTACTACATTAAATTAGGTTATTATTACTCCATATAAAGGTTTTAATCCTTTGCAAGAGCATTATTCTCAAGGTAAACAATGGAAGACACGGAGTTGTTGAAGAAGTACAACGACATCTACCTCGAGATAATAATGAGGTACAAGGAGCACATAGAGGAGAAGGAGAGCCTCTACGTCGCCGAGCTCCCGAAGCTGATAACGCCTGGAGAGGACGGGGTCGCCAATGCGGCGAAGGGGATAACGGACAGCTTCCCACTTTACAGGTACGAGGAGAGCTTCCCTGAGGCATCCTCGAAGGCATATGATTACATAAAGGAGAGGATAACGCCGATAGCGCTCCCTATACAGTTCTGGCAGAGGCCTTCCGACACCCTGAAGCACGAGGCAGGGGACGTCTTCGACCGCGCCGTGCTTCTCTGCAGCCTCCTGATAGCCCTAGGAGCCGCTTCTTCGAAGGTCATAATCAGGATAAGGGACAACGACAGGATCTTCTTGGTGTATACGGAGTACAACGGGAGGATAATAGCGATAGACATGGAGAAAGGGATGAAAGAGTATGGAAGCAGGGATGCGCTTCTTGAAAGCCTGGGGATAGTCAAGGGAGCAGATGTCACTGCTTATGAGTTCAACGACAAGACGTACAGCGACATAGCCTAGCGCTGCTTCTTCAGCTTCTTCCTTGCGGCCTTCCTGAGCTTCATTATCTTTACCCTGGACCTGTAGTGCTTGCCCAGCTTTCTCTTTCTCTTGGCTACGTTCTTCTGCACAAAAATCACTCCTATCTATAAAAGCCCTTATCTATAAATATGCATATGCTTTCCGAGGTTTCTGGATGAGGCTCGTCTGTCTTAACATATGGGGAGGGATCATGCTTAAGGAGTTCATGGGATTCGTCGCCGGGATGAAGGCCACTGCAGACATCTTCTGCTTCCAGGAGGTATTCGACAGCGAGCCTGGGAATGTGAGCCTGATAAAAGGCATGGACAAGGCGAAGCCCGACATCTACAAGGACCTTGTGACTGAGCTCCAGGGTTTCAACGGATACGTAGCAATCCCGCAGAAGAACCAGCGCGGCCTGGCCACGTTCGTTAAGAAAGGCATCGATGTGAAGAAGGTCGAGGAGTTCTACATCTACGGGAAGAAGGACGGAATGATAGGGAATGATCCGCAGACAATAGCGGCTAACATGCTGCATACGGCAATAGAAAGGAATGGAAAAACCTATGACGTGTACAACCTGCATGGGCTTTGGCTACCCGGCGAAAAGTACGATGACCCGAAGACCATAGAGCAGTCGAGGAACATAGAGAAGTTTGTCGGCGGCAGCAGTGGCTCCAAGATAATCTGCGGCGACTTCAACCTCGCGCTTGACACCGAGAGCGTAAGGATCGTGGAGAGGATGGGATTCGACAACCTGGTCAGGAAGAACGGGATAAAGTCGACAAGGCCGGATTTCTTCAGCTTCCCGCAAAAATACGCCGATTATACCTTCGTATCCAAGGGGATCGAGGTAAGGGGTTTCACGGTCCTCAGCTCAGTCGTATCGGACCATCTCCCGATGCTCCTCGACTTCGAATGATAGGTCAGAACCAGGAGCTTATGCCCTTCTGCCCCTTCCTGCCCTTCAGCTCAAGCAGCTTGTTAGCTGCCTTGTCCACCCTCTCGTTAGAGAAGCCGTGCTCGTCGCACATGAAGCTGATGACCTTCTCCTTATCCGGTTTAGCGCCCTTTATCAGCTCGTCGAACTTCTCCCTCGATATGTCTGAGACGTCTGGCTTCGCGAATATTGATTCAATCTCCTTCGGATCTGTCTCCCATTCGTATCCGTACCTCTCCTTCAGGTATGCGGTTATGCCGTCAAGGGTCTTGTGCTCCTTGACTATCTTCAGCGCAGTTTTCGGCCCTACCTTCTCGACCCCCGAGTTGAAGTCTGTGCCTATCAGCATGCCCATCCATATCAGCTGCCTTATCCCTATCCCCATGCTGGACAGCAGTTTGTCGAGCATCACCCTTTCCGGCTTGACCTCTATCATGACGCTGCTCCTTGGCAGCCTCCTCTTGCCAGTTATCGTGAGGTTCCTGAGGACTATGTCTGAGCCGAAAAGGAAGGAGTCGTAGTCCTGGCTTGCGGTGGCGTAGACAAGGCCCGATTTCACCATGTGCGCGGCCTGAGCTTCGGCCTCGCTGTTGGCCTGTATGCATGGTATGCCCATGAACCCTAGCAGCTCCTTGGCGCTCTGGACCACGTCCTTGGTTATCTTCGTGCTCGCCATCGCGTATGTCCTGGCCTCGGCGAGCTGCCCTTCGGCCTTAGCCCTGTTCCACTCCTCAAGCGCTTCCTTCCTCCTGTTCATCCTAGCTTCGATGGTCCTCTGCTTCTGCACCGGAGGTATGCCGTCGAAGACGAAGACTGGAGAGATGCCGAACTCGATGAGGTTGGTTGTCCGGTACAGAAGGCCAGACAGGTGGCTGGTCACCCTTCCCTTGGAATCCATCAGCGGGGTGCCGTCCGGCCCCCTTATTATCGACAGGAACTGGTAGATCGTGTTGTACGCGTCTATCGCTATCGTCTTGCCCGCAAGCTCGTCGAGCGCTATGTTCTCCTTTACCTCTGCCACAAGCTTGCCAAGGTCAACAGCCAACTAACCACGCATCACTTCCTGCCGTCCTTCTTTATCATCGCGTCGCCGAGCGTTATCGGCTCGTCCCTTCCGAGCTGCAACTTGCCTGAGCTCCGGACCGCTGATTCTGTGAGCTTGATACCGAGCTCCCTCTCTATCTTCTTGACCAGCGCGTCGCTCGGCCTCATCTTCTCCTCCTCGACCCTCAGCAGCGTCGACTCCTTCTCGTTGATCTTCTCTGCCACAACCTTGAGAGACAGGCCCATGCCTTCCCTCGCATGCCTTATCAGGGAGCCATAGTTGTCAACTATGTCGCGCTCGTCCTGCGAAGATCTTGGCCTCTGCCAGCCCTTCTTCTCAGGCTCCGGCGTCGGGTCTATCCTCTCTATGACCTTCTTGCCCCTGGCGCAGTTTATGCAGACAGACATCTGCGCGCCCTCTATCTCTATTATGTTCTGTGCCACCGTGTCCCTTCCGCAGATTTCGCAATCCGCCATTTCAATCCCCCTACAATACCGATTATTCATGTAAGGTATATAATAGCGACTGTGATAAATCATGTGAGACGATGCCCAACCGTAGGACCATCGCTGCACAGACGACACAGAACAGGAACATCGCAATACTCCTTGCAGCGCTTTGCGTAGCTGTCATTTACGTGATCGCGGTAAGCGGGATACTCCTCTGGGCAAGGTGGCTGCTCGCGATACTTGCGCTCCTGGTGTTCGGGGAGCAGATAAGGAACCGGATGGGCTACACGAGAGTCGTATATGGCCTATACCTTCTCGGGGGCACCAATGGCATAGGAAAGATAGAGGCGCTTTCCAGAGTTGCAGGATGGTTCTGGAAAGGGCTTGCTGACTGGGGCATGGTGGTCGGTTTCGGCTTCCTCTCGCTGCTGCTGTTCAGGAAGAACGTCAGCAAGAGAATGTTCGCGTTCGGGATCCTGTCTATCCTGTTCTTCATGACTGTCGTGCTGCCTAACCTCATAACCTCGATAGGATTCATCAACATACCAGGACTTGGAGGAGTGCAACAGCAGCATGCTGCTGTTGTGTCGTTGCCAGTCACCCCTCTTCAGTATGCGCTCTACGCGATGAGCATTATAGGGGGATTCTTCTTCTACCTCCTGGCGTCGATAGTGTATGGCGCTGCATCGATACTGCTGGGCATAGGGCAGTTCCTTGCTACAGCAGCGAACTCCAATCCCAACTATTCAATACTCACAAACCAGATACCAGGAGCTGCACCGATAATACCTGGCATAACCATACCGATATTCAGCGGCATAATAGCGCTCGCGATAATACTCGTCGTTCACGAGTTTTCTCACGGGGTGCTTGCGAGGATAGCAGGAATAAAGGTCAAGAACGTCGGCTTGCTGCTCTTCGGCATCATACCCGTAGGCGCGTACGTGGAGCCTGACGAGAAGGCTATACTGAAGCTGGGCAAGAGGGAGCAGAACAGGATCTTCGTTGCCGGCATAGCGTCGAACATGCTGTTCTCAGTCATCTTCCTGGCGCTGATGCTTGCCGTGATGCTCTATGCACTCCCTCATTATGTGAAGACAGAGGTGGTGATAACGGCCACGGTCCCCGGATCAGCCGCTTACAATGTCATAGCCCCGGGATCCGTGGTGATGCAGTGGAACGGGCAGCATATAGGAAATCTCTCGGCACTTGAATCAGTTGCCACCAACGACATGCCTAATTCCGATGTGTCGCTTGTGACGGACAAGGGTTCCTTCATCCTGCACACGAACAGCACGGGCAAGATAGGCGTCCTGCTCAACCAGGTCACCAGGATATCCAATGACACTCCCATATCGTCGCTCGTGTACTTCCTTTATTCGCTCTTCGCTCTAACTTTCCTCCTGAACTTCTTCGTAGGGATATTCAACCTTCTGCCTCTGCCTGGCCTTGACGGATGGAGGATATTCAACGTCAGCGTCGGCAACAGGAGGATCGTCACGCTGCTGATGGTGCTCTCAGTAGCCTGCATCGCGATAAACTTCCTGCCTTGGGTATGGCGAATATAAGCAATTACAAACTTAAAGAGTGCGGATCATTGGCTCAGTTAGGAAAATTGCGACGATAAATCAGCATCGGTTGATGTCAAGCCGTTTCCAGAGATATAAACTCCTTTTTATTTCTCAGGTATTTCCTAACGACATCCCTGGACAGTCGCGAGTGGAATAGATCTTTGGCCTCTGAAAGCCTGGCCCACCTATATTCGGATAGCTCTCTCTTTTCTATTTTTAACTTCTTTTTGGACGCAGTGCAGATCATTTCAAAGAAAATGAAATGCTTGTTCATGTTCGAATCCTTCGGCATGATCGCTTCGGCTACTGCTATTACTCCTAAAGGTTTGACATTTATCCCAAGTTCCTCTTTTGCTTCCCTTTTTGCCGCATCGAATATATGCTCGCCATATTCCACATGCCCTCCGGGAACCCGCCATCCTTTCCATTTGGGACTTTTTACCATGACTATACTGTCTTTATTTATCACGTAAAGGCCGACAATGGGCTCCGGCCATTTCTTTATAGCATCCATATGGTTTCACTTCATGAGCAGCTCCATTGGTAGTATTATGTTGCCTGCAAGCACCCTTGGCTTTTTATCTGCAGACACTATCCCTGCTTCTCTTAGCCTGCTAATGTATATGCTGGCATTGCTCAGCTGCATGTTTGCCTTCTTTGCCATCTCTGCAATCGTGTACTCGCCGTCGCAGTACTTTAGCATCTCTATCACCCTCTTGCTTGCCAGCAGCTTCCTGACGTTCTTGAATTGCAGTTCAGACGCGACTTTTATGTCAGCAGCTTGGATGGATGTGCTTGATTCCAA
>JAGWHD010000049.1 GCA_028866995.1 Microcaldota archaeon | reverse complement strand
ACTGAGGGCGTACGCGACAACCGTCCTCTACGACTCTGCGATAGAGCTGAGGAGCTATTTCAACAGGAATGGCTCGAACGGGATAGTGGTCAGGGACTATGTGTCGGCCGTATCCCTGCTCCTGTCACCAATAACCCCGCACGTATCAGAGGAGCTCTGGCATATCCTAGGCAATTCAAGCTTTGCGTCCGTGGAGAAATGGCCCGCGCCGAACCCGGAGATGATAAGCGACAAGATAGAGAGCGAGGAGCTGATGCTCGACAGCATAATAAACGACTCTAAAGCCATAGTAGAGCTGATGAAGAGAAAGCACGGCTCGCATCCGAGATCTGTCAAGTTCATAGTAGCGGCCAAGTGGAAGGGACCTGTAACGAACATTGTTGCCGGGAGCAAGAAGATAAGCGCAGCGGTAGACGCGATCAAGAAGGGGATGGAGGATTTCAAGGACCTTGACAAGGAGAAGGCGATGGCATACGCGACCGGCCTTGGCAAGAAGGTCAACTCGCTGCAGAAGACCGAAGTGACGCAGGAT
>JAGWHD010000048.1 GCA_028866995.1 Microcaldota archaeon | reverse complement strand
GCTCCTGGCGCGCTCACGGCGCCGTGCTGCATAGCGTATCCTGAAAGGAAGAGGGCTATTGCAAAGAAGGCCATCGCCTCTAACACCGCTGCAAGTGGCGTGTTGCCTGTCATCAGAACCAACAAGATTTATGCATGATAAACAATAATAAATGCAACGCCCAAGTCTATATGAGTTCCAAGGGTATGCGTCGATGAGGTTCGCAAATTTTCTCCTGCTATTTGCAGCTGCCTGCGTTGCGGTCGCGTCAAGCGCCAGCGCAAGCTCCAACCCGTGCTCCTATTCCATAACAGAGCCAAACAGCACCTACCGGATATCGAACGCCTCGTGCGGCTCGTTCAACATAACCTTCCATCAGTCCGCATACAACTCGAGCGTCGTCTGCGCAAACACGGCCTTTGGCAGCTCCTCCACGCTCACCTTCGAAGAGGGGAGCGTTGCCAGGATATACAACTGCAGCCTCGACAATGCCAAAATGACGATGCTCAACGGCTCACATGCGCGCATAATAGGGGCATCGAACGTGTCCGTCG
>JAGWHD010000047.1 GCA_028866995.1 Microcaldota archaeon | reverse complement strand
AGGCAGCGCTACCTCGACCTCATGGTAAACCCGGAGGTGAGGGACGTATTCCTCAAGAGGACGGCGATAGTTAAGTTCATAAGGGATTTCCTCTCGGGCAGGGAGTTTGTCGAGGTCGAAACCCCTATGCTCCAGCCGATACCCGGCGGGGCCGCGGCAAAGCCGTTTACCACGTTCCATAACGCCCTCGGCATGGAGCTTTACATGAGGATAGCCCCGGAGTTGTATCTTAAGAGGCTAATCGTTGCCGGCCTCGAGAGGGTATTCGAGATAAACAGGAACTTCAGGAACGAGGGCATCTCGACCCAGCATAACCCGGAGTTCACGATGCTCGAGTTCTACCAGGCTTACGCCACGTTCGACGACCTGATGGACCTGACGGAAGAGATGATAAGCGCTCTTGCTACAGAGCTTCTCGGCACGACAAAGATAGAGTACCAGGGCACCAAGATCGACCTCACCCCGCCCTGGCAGAGGATAAGCGTAAGGGACGCGATTTTGAAGTTTTCGAACGCGGGCGACGGCATATTCGAGGAT
>JAGWHD010000046.1 GCA_028866995.1 Microcaldota archaeon | reverse complement strand
CAAGGTGCCTTAGTATGGCACCGTCAACGTCTATGCTCTCGAACTCGTTCCTTGAGACTATCTGCGACAATCCTATCCTGTTTCCCTTTATGTCGATGCCGAGCTTGTCTATGAATATGCTGCTTATCGCATGCCCCATCGACTTTGCGGCGCTTTCCAAGTCTGCAAGGTCCTGCCTGTTGTACTCGATCTCATGCGGTCTTATCAGCCCTATCCTCAAGGAATCCCCAAAACATATTCCTGCTCAGGTATAAAATAGGAGCGCATCAGTCCCTGAGCACTGCCTCTATGCTCCTCAGGTACCTCTGCCTTGACATGCTGTGGAAGTTCCTCCTCTGTATGTCTGCCATGTTCGTTCCGGAGCCTACGATCTCCTGCGCGTATGACAGATAATCTGTATTCTCGCCGATATGCTTCAGCCCGTCAAACGCAATGTTGCATGTCTCCTTTGCAGCATCAAGCATCGGCTTGTTGCCATAAGCCCCCTTCAGCCCGCTGTCAATCGCAGATACGCGTGCGGCTCCAACAGTGTCATCG
>JAGWHD010000045.1 GCA_028866995.1 Microcaldota archaeon | reverse complement strand
TGAAGAGCTCCGAGAGCGTCTTTGCCTCCGCCTTGTTTACCGTATTCAGGAAGTAGTAGAATATGGCCCTCTTCATCGCTTCGACTATTGCAACTGCTATGATGGTCAGGGCCACCGCGCTCTGCACAGACTTCTGCGGGAGGAAAGACGAGCGCGATGCCGCTATGTACAGGCATACGAGTATGACCGTCGCTATAACGGAGACGGCCAGTATAACTTTTGACCGGTTTCCGGCCTTGACGCCATCGAACATAGGTTTCACAGGATTCGTTTTAGTCGCGCTGGTAAACTATATGGTGTTGGGAAGCATTTATAAATTTATATACAAAATAGATAAGTTGGCGTTTAGAGCATATCCTATTTGTCCTTCCCCACCCTCTAAACGCTTCCTACTTTCTGCCTGACACTTAGTATTTAGCATTATGCTGTTATATTGTTAACGTAAACTACCCACGACTAAAGTCGTGGGCTTTCCATAGGTCGATAAGCATGTTGCACAGCAACGTTAGGCAAACCAACTTCATCGGGCAGACAGGT
>JAGWHD010000044.1 GCA_028866995.1 Microcaldota archaeon | reverse complement strand
CGACTATCATCTTCAGCTCCTTCATCTCTACCATCAAAACAAGCGATTTTCTTTACCAGTTAAAAATTATAAGCACTTCCATTGTGATTACGAAGCCAATGTTCTGTCACGATGAAGGAAGCGAGTATCCGTTCTGCCAGTTCGCGTTCCAGATAACGTTTGTTGGAGTTCCCTGGTTGTTGTTACCAGAATAGTCGTTCGCATTGCCGTTCAGCGGCCACCATGCTACTAGATGGCCTACATCTATAGGTGCGCCTCCTATTCCCTCCTTGTAGAGTGCTTTTACTGTCGTATTGTCAAGCGATGCATTGTAGATTTGGACGTCTGCAATTGAACCATTGAAGTATAAGCCGGAATAGGCTCCAGCCCTCCCTATCATATAAGGCTGGGCTGTAAGGTTGCCTCCACTGACGGTCTGCGTCAAAGTATTTATGACAACGCCATTCTTGTAGAATACTACATTGCTTCCGTCGTATGTTATGGAGAGCATGACCCAATTTCCTGCTGGAAAGTTAGTAGAGTTGTACTTCTGCCCTGAGCAGGCCTTCTGTTCTG
>JAGWHD010000043.1 GCA_028866995.1 Microcaldota archaeon | reverse complement strand
TGTCGCGCCTCGCTATCCTTAGCGATGCAAGATTGCCATTGCCGCTTCCGCCTGAAGTTATTATCGCCTCCAGGCCTTTTGAAAAAGCGAAGTCTACTATCTCATCGGGGTTCGGGAACAGGTCAAGATGGCAGTGCGCATCAATGAGGTTTGTCTCAACCAAATAGTCTGTCCTGAGCTCCTGCAAGCTCTGGTTCATAGGCCCACAACAGTAAATGGTCCTTTTTGGTTTAAATAATCAGCAGTGAAAGAGCGGTCGACTGCAGGCAACCGATTATATCGGCATATTGAGCAGCAATCAAACCATTTATATAGCTTTAACGCAGAATTGTTCAGCAGTGGAAATAAATGGCCATTAGAGATAAGAAAGGCCAGGCGGAGAGCTTCAAAAAGACGATAGCCAGGCTGAAGCTTATAACAAACGTTTCGCTAGCAATAGGCATAGCGGGCATGCTTATCGCTTCTGGCATGGCCATATACTACTTCACGCATCCTGGCAAGGTCGTCTACGTCAACGTGACGACATCCATCCCTCCGGCAGGGCATGGCGGCCCGG
>JAGWHD010000042.1:319-573 GCA_028866995.1 Microcaldota archaeon | reverse complement strand
TAATAGGCGCCAATGTGGTGTTCAAGACTGACACTCTTGGCACAGTCCTCGGCAACAAGCCTTGCATACCGGTCAACGCGTTTGCAGGCAATTCCATACTCTGCAACGCCACGGCAACATTTGTGACCCCTCCAGGAAGCACCATAAACGGAAGGATAGAGCTCAATGTGACTGCGTGCCCGAGCGGAAACCCGAACAACTGCCAGCCTGCACAGAAGGTTACCTATGTGGGCAACTTCTCAGCGAAGGTGCAG
>JAGWHD010000042.1:0-280 GCA_028866995.1 Microcaldota archaeon | reverse complement strand
ATCCTTGAGCTCAGGTCCGAGAAGAACTCCTCGTTTGACTCGATGTCGCCGACCTTGAGGACGACGTTCACGTCGTCCTTCGCGCCTATTATCTACCTGCAGAAGGCAGCCTCGCCTGATATCTGCGGATTCTCTCCCGTTTAGACGTTTGAGTGCCTGCCCTCGAGCCTCACGGCAAAGACCCTGCTTCCGTTGTCGATGAGTTTGCCTATGGTCATCGCGCCGCTGATAAGGCAGCTACGATTTTTTCACAATAGGCGTCTTTGATGATGCTGGAGCC
>JAGWHD010000041.1 GCA_028866995.1 Microcaldota archaeon | reverse complement strand
GTTGCCGGAGATGATCTGGCCCATTGTGAGCACGGGCCCGTAACCGCCTCCGCTTATGGTCTTGTTGAAGCTGCTCACAAGGCTGAGGACGCCGGCCTTGGCCCAGGTGAACCTGAAGCGGAGCTTGGCAAGCGCAAGTATGCCCATGGACATCACCAGCAGTCCTATGTACGTGCTCACATACAGCTTCGGCAGCCTGACCCCCGCCAGCACCCCCATCACGGCCCCTGCAACCCCGGCCGCCACAAACAACACCGCCAGCCTGAAGTCATTTCCCTTGGTATCTGTCAGGTCCATGTTCCTGAACCTGTGGTGCTTTATGGACCCTATGCCTGCTGCCACGAACTGCGATATGAGTATAGAGGGCACTACCACCTTGGGCGCCAAGCCGAGCAGCAGCAGGACAGGCGTGCCCACAGTACCGTATCCCATGCCCATCGAAGTGTCAAGGAACGCAAGCAGGAACCCTATGGAGGCAAGGGCAAGGACCCAGTACGTCCCGCCGCCCAAATGGTAGACGGAATAGGCCATCAGCACCGCAGCAAGCGCAATGCTCGAACCGAAAACCAGCTTGTGCAT
>JAGWHD010000040.1 GCA_028866995.1 Microcaldota archaeon | reverse complement strand
TGAACTCCGCGGTGTGGAGTGGCGGCTCGTTCATCTACGTGCCGCCGGGGGTCAAGGTCGACCAGCCGCTCCAGGCCTACTTTCGTATCAACACCGAAAACATGGGTCAGTTCGAGCGCACCCTCATCATCGCCGACGAGGGCAGTCAGGTGCACTACGTCGAGGGCTGCTCGGCCCCGGTGTACTCCACCGACTCGTTGCACTCGGCGGTCGTTGAACTGGTGGCCCTGCCCGGCGCGCGCATCACCTACACGACGATCCAGAACTGGTCGAACAACGTCTACAACCTCGTCACCAAGCGCGCGCGCGCCGAGGCGGAGGCCCACGTCGAGTGGATCGACGGCAACATCGGCTCGCGCCTGACGATGAAGTACCCGTCGGTCTACCTGATGGGCCCCAAGGCCTCGGGTGAGGTGCTGTCGGTCGCCTACGCCGGGCCCGGCCAGATCCAAGACGCCGGCGCCAAGATGGTGCACTTCGCCCCGGAGACCACGTCGACGATCATCTCGAAGTCGATCTCGAAGGACGGCGGGCTCACGGCGTATCGCGGTCTGGTGAAGGTGGAAGAGGGCGCGACGGGCGCGA
>JAGWHD010000003.1 GCA_028866995.1 Microcaldota archaeon | reverse complement strand
AGGAAAAGGGATACTATATGATGAATGACGCATGCGCTAACCGTACTTACCTCCACTGTAATTTATCCACCTGTGCCCTTCATGTATACACCCAATAAAAAAGTCGACATGCATCTTTATAAAGCTTTTGCCTGAGTTAGAGTAGTGGAGTTATGACGATCAGGAAGCTGAAAAGAAGCGATTTCAAAGGCCTTTTGGAGCTCTACGAAACTGGCTATAAGGAGGTCAAAGACAACAGAGACTACGGGGATTACCTATACCTTAAAAAACTGCCCTTGAATGAAAGGAAGAAAAGGTTCGATTTGACATACAGGCATGTTTTGGACGGGCACGCGCTATATTATGTAGCAGAAGACAAAGGCAGGATAACCGGCTACTGCTCGGTCGTGAAAAAGGACATACCCGACTCTGAGATATCGCATGTCGGCGTACTCGGCATCAGGATAGCTAAAGAACACAGGAATAAAGGCGTAGGCACCAAGCTACTCGAATACACATTGAAGAAAAGCAAGGGGAAGTTCGAGATAATAGAAGTGTTCATAATGGGTGTCAACGACGCTTCAAAATCACTCTTCAAGAAATTCGGCTTCAGGAAATGGGGCTCCGCACCGCGTTATGTAAAAAGAGGAGACCGGTACATCAACATGGAATACATGTACCTAAGACTCTAGCACACAATAAGACAATGCAATCGCACTAGCCAATCTTTATATACCTAAAAAGCCATAAACATCTGTTACAGGGGCGGTATTGTAAAAATTGGGCAAAACCGATCTATACATCCCATACCGCCCTTCATGGTTTAGAGACAAAATAGCACCAACGGTGCCTTTAGTGCAACATGGTGCCAATGTGACCGGTTGGGCCCGCGGAGAGTCGAACTCCGTTCTCTACCTTGTGAAGGTAGCGTCTTACCGTTGGACAACGAGCCCGCAAATACACCTTATTTGATTAACTATAAAAGCCTTAAAGTGGACATCCAACTGATAGGATGACAGATTATTATACCGGAAAGGGGGATGCTGGCGACACCGGCATACTGGACAGCAAGCGCGTATCGAAGGCTGACGATCTCATCGACGCGATAGGATGCGCAGACGAACTGAACAGCGCAATCGGCATAGCACTGTTCTACATTCATGACGACCAGATAAGGCTTGACCTGAAGATGGTGCAGAACGATCTCTTCATAATAGGGGCCAACCTTGCTTCGCTCAACAGCGGGAAGATAGAGAAAGCCAGATTCGACAGCGAGAACATAGTCAGGATAGAGGAGAGGCTGAAGCACCTTGGGCGCAGCATGCCGGACCTAAAGGAGTTCGTCCTCCCGGGCGGAAGCGAGGGATCTGTGCACCTGCACCTGGCGAGGACTATTGCAAGGAGAGCAGAAAGGTCTCTTGTCAAGGCGTCATCAAAATACAACGTTGACAAGACAGTGATCGCTTACATAAACAGGCTGTCATCATTCCTGTTCGTGACGTCGCTGTACCTCAATTTCAAGGAAGGGATAGGGGAGCAGCATCCGACGTATTAGGCCGCGAAGTACTCCTTGAACTTCGGAGTCGTGCTTATCTTCTTGCTCCTCTTGAACTTCTTTGCCTCCACGAACTCGTTTTCAACGAGCTCTTTCATGTAGTCGTATGTCTGGCTTCCGAAGTACTTGACAAGCTGGCTCTGCATTACACCGTCGTTCTTGGATATGTATGCGAGTATCCTCAATGCCCCTTTGCTGAGGTCGGGTCCGCTCGCGAGCCCGCTTACCTTCGATGCGTACGGGCTCTTTATGCTGAACATGTACTTGCCGCTTATCTCCAGTATCTCCAGAGCGGTATCCCTGCTCCTGTATTCCTCTACGAGCTCCCTTACCATCTTCTCGACGGCCCCGGGAGACGCGATCCCGGCCAGCGAGGCTATCTCGCTTATCCCCAACGCCTTCGCGGACATGAATATCGTTGCCTCTACTGTCTTCTTCGGGTCAAGTTGTTCATCCATCTCTATACCTGAAGCGAGACTATTATCTCGTCGAAGAACCTCTCCTGCATGAGAAGTATCTTGCCCTTCTGGGCCATGAAAAGCAATGGTATGAACAGCCCCAGGAGGACGTCGTCAAGCTGCAGGACCTTCGCAAGGCTGCTGAACGTAGTCATCCTGTCCTTTCCCGTGTTCTTCTTTATCTTCTTGTACAGCTCCTCCACCTCCTTCTCTATGTCAACCGTCCTTATCGTTATCGGGACATTGACAATCGGCTTTACCAGCGACTGCCTTACCTCCTTTATCTTCATCGCCTCGTCGAGAGCCGTTATCAGCTCCTGCAGCGAGACCTTTCTCTTCGGAGGAAGCCTCAGCCTGAAGCTCAGGTCTTCGACAGGCACGTCAGGCCTCTCGAAGTGCGCCTCCTCTACAGGCACCTCCTCATCCTCTGTTATCGTTATCAGGCCGGACTTCAGCCTCAGCAGTATCGCAGCAGCGAGTATTATGTTAGCAGGCACCCTCAGGTCCAGCACCTTCATGTTCTTTACGGTGTCTACGTACCTGTCCACTATCTCGCTTATGTCTATGTTCCAAGGGTCGAACTGGTTCTTCTCTACCAATCCTATGAGCAGGTCCTTCCACGTGGCTTCGCTGTTTATGAGCTCGATTATGTCCGCTCCTCTATGTATCTCCGCCTGTATCTGCAGCTGCATGGTCGCACTTACTAATATCCTTGTATCAAGGAATAAATACCTTCTGTATTGTCGTGGACGAAAGATTCCGCTAACGTTTTAATACTCTTTCAGAGATAGCTCTTCTATGGAAAAGTTCGCCAACGAGTCCACCTACCGGAGGTTCATGGAGAAGGGCCGGGAGATTGAGTTCGACAGGATGTTCGACGGAGCCGTCGAGAAGGCGAAGCGCGAGCTCCTGGGCAAGAAGTATCCGATGTACATAGGCGGCAGGGAGGCGCTTGCGACCGAGGAGACTGCAGAGTACTCCCCCATAGACGGCTCCCTCATAGGCAGGTTCCAGAAGGGCACGAGAGAGCATGCGAGGCTCGCAATTGACGCGGCGCAAAAGGCTTTCGATTCATGGTCGTCGATGGACTACAAGGAAAGGGCAGCGATAATGGACAATGCGGCAAGCCTCTTCTCGAAGCAGAAGTTCGAGATCGCTGCTGTATTGAGCATAGAGAACGGCAAGACCAGGTACGAATCCATAGGCGAGGTCGACGAAGCCATAGATTTCCTTCATTACTACACAATAGAGATGGAGAGGAACAAGGGCTATTCGAGGAAGACGGGCATAGGTGCCAGCGACGCAAAGGTCAGCGCAGGCTTCCAGGGAGCTCCGGGAAGGGAGGAGAAGGTGAGGATAAGGCTGAAGCCCTACGGGGTCTTCGGAGTCATAGCACCGTTCAACTTCCCCATATCCATATCCGTGGGCATGTCGAGCGGAGCCCTAATAACAGGCAATACTGTCGTATTCAAGCCTTCATCGACAGACAACATGACGATGCTCACAGGGCTCATGATCTGCAGGATATTCAAGGATGCTGGAGTCCCTGATGGGGTATTCAACTACGTCACAGGACCAGGATCCGAGGTAGGCGACGAGCTCGCCACCAACCCGAAGGTAAGCGGCATAGCATTCACCGGCTCCAAGGAGACGGGCATGGGCATGATAAGCAGGGCATACGCATCGGGCATGCAGAAGGCGTTCGTAGTCGAGATGGGAGGCAAGAACCCTGCCATAGTATCGAAGAACGCGGATCTCAACGAGGCGGTTCCAGGGATAATAAGCGCCGCATACGGCTTCTGCGGCCAGAAATGCAGCGCTCTTTCAAGGGTATACGTCCATGAATCGAGGAAAGAGGAGTTCATCAGCAAGCTCCTGGACGGGATAAGGTCAATAAACATAGGGAATCCGCTAATCAAGGAGAACTACATGGGGCCTTTGATAAGCAAGAAAGCTCTGGAAAGATACACCGCAAGCGTTGAAGAGGCGAAGAGATCCGGCAGGCTCGTATTCGGCGGCAACGTGGTCGACAAGGGCATGAATGGAATATATGTTGAGCCTGTGCTTGCTGAGCTTGACCATTCTAACATGCTTTTCCACAAGGAGCTCTTCCTGCCGTTCCTTGTTGTAGACACTTACAAGAGCTTCGACGAAGCTCTCAGGAAGGCGAACGACAGCGAGTACGGACTGACTGCAGGCCTTTACAGCAAGAAGAAGTCTGAGATAAGGGAATTCATGAGGCACATACAGTCAGGGGTTGTGTACGTCAACAGGGAGACCAGCGCCACAACAGGGGCGATAGTCGGCATACATACCTTTGTCGGATGGAAGGGAAGCGGGATAAGCGGAAAAGGCACAGGAAGCAAGTTCTACCTGCAGCAGTTCATGAGGGAGCAGAGCGAATCTGTTGTAGGATAGTCAGGAATACTCTATCGGCCGGATGGGCTCCATCTCCTTCCTTGCGAGGATCTTCGGGTATTGCGTAGTGTACGTCATGTCGTATCTCCTATAGCACAGGCTGCCGACCATCATGTCCGTGAGTATGAGCCCGCTTATCCTTATGCCCTTGACGTTCTCCCTTATGTAGTCTATGAACAGCGCCGGCTCCTCGTAGTCAAGCACAGAGGATATCGTGAAGCCGCCGCTCGGCGTTCCCATGTCTCCGGCTATCGAGAACCTGCTGTAAAGGCCGTTGTACGATATTATCTGCTTCAGCAGCTTCATCCTCGTCTCGTCGAACTCGCTGACGTTGTTGAACGCGATGAGTCCTGCAAGGCTGTACCTTATCGGCAGGCTGCTCATGCTTATCGTAGCCCTCTTGATTATGCCCTTCTGTATCATCTTGTGGTAGGTGTACTGCGAGGAGCCCCTTCCAAGGCCGTGCTTCTGGTCTATCGCTGTAAAATCCATATTGCCGTTGCTGTTCATCTCCTTCAGCAGTATGAACTCCCTCCTCAGCAGCTCCCCCTCAGCAGGTTTCGGCCTCTCTTTTGTCCTTGTCCAGACCCGCTCCTGAAGAACCTTGTCTATGAACTCATCCCTCAACGGCACGTATCCGTACGTATGCGAGAAGAAGCTCACGTTCCATACCGCTTTGTAGACTCGCATGTGCGACTGGTTCCTCAATCTCCATATGGTCTCACCGGCCTGGAGGTTGTCCTCCTCGAGCATGTATGCCATAACATCATACTCGCCGCTTGTCAGCGCTGCGAACTGTATCTTCGGCTCTTTCGCGAAGAACTCCTTGAAGCTCTCTATCGACGGCCTCTCCCCTTCGAACTTGATGAATATTATGAAAGGCATGAACCTTAGCTTCGACGCATCAACCTCAAGCATGTACCTTATCCCGAGCTTCTTCTCAAGGGACTTGACGTGCGAGTACGCTGCCTGCTCGCTTATGCCGGCTATCTCAGCAAGCCTCGAGAACGGCAACCTCGCGTTCATGCTCAGAGCAGTGAGCAACGCCTCGTCTTCCTTGCTTGATGCCATCCTGGACGCGGATTGCAGCTCCTGCGCCGCAGGCACAAATGTCCCGTTCTCCAGTATGGTGCCTATAATTCTGTCCTTCCCTCCTTCAGTTGCATATACCTGGAAACCGTTGCCGTCGACGCTCCCTATCCTCGCGCTCTCGTGCGTTATCCTGACCGACGCAAGCTCCCGCTTCACCCTGTCTGGAGCGAACCTCGAGAGATAGTCCACGAAGCTCTCGCTCCTGTGCTTCGCCTCCACGAACGTGCCGTCATCCAGTATCCTGCCTATGTACTTGGTCATCTTCACGGGCTTTCCCTTCTCTTTGTCGAATCTGCTCGTCGCCTCGAAGGCGTAGAACGAGTTGCGCTTCCTGTATTTGACCTCGACATACGCGTTCCTGCTCCTCCTGAGCCCCTCGAGCGCAGCCGCGACCTTCTGCGGCAGCTTCCCCTTCCTCATATTCTGTATAATATGGGTATCTGATATAAATGTTTTTCGATACTCCTAATGGCTATTTATATGGCTCTGTGCGGGAAATGGCTCCTATATGGGTATCCTAATTTTAAAACTAGGTAAAAAATTAATTTTTGCCAATAATATTATGCAGATTGATGACTGTGAACCCGCTGTTGCAGGAATAGGATATTATAAAAGGCATTGTAACTACATATCGGTGCTGAAGGGCTGTATAACAAGTGTTTACGCTTTTTCTGACAGACCCTCACATACCCAATCCCAACGGCGCATGGCCGCAAGGCCTGCGCCACCTTTTTATCCCTTAGTGCGAACAATGTACTATGATCTTCAGGTTGTTATACCTTCTCAACGGGAGGAGGTACAGGACAAGGACAGCAAAGATCAAGGGCAGGAGAATAAAGCTCTACCTTGCAGACACTCCTCTAAGGAAGACCATAGGGCTCATGTACTGGGAAAGACTAAGGAAGGACGAGGGCATGCTCTTCACATTTGGCAACGATGCAAGGCATGCATTCTGGATGATGGGCATGAACTTTCCCATAGACATGGTATGGCTTGACAACTCGAAAAGGATAACCTACATAGTCAGCAGCGCAAGGCCATGCAAGTCGGTGTTCAACTGTCCTTCGTATGCTCCGGAAAAGGATTCAAGGTACGTGCTGGAGCTGGCAGCTGGATCTGCAAGACGGCTCCGGCTAACTATCGGAGAAAGAATCAGCATCTAGCTGATTAATGGCCTTAGGCTCTCTTGCCTGCGAACCTGGCCTTCATTTGTCCTTTGCCGTTAGGGCCCCTTTTCAGTCCACTTAGCGCGTTCTGCCTCAGCGCAGCCTGATACTGCACAAACCATGCCAGGAACATCCCATCTTCGCTGGTGTCGTTCTCGACGTCGCTGTAGAACTCCAGCCCTTCCACTCCATACAAGGCCGTCATGGAGAAGCCCCTGTAGTCCTTCAACGCTTGGGTATGAATTACATGAAGCGACATGAAAATCCTTTTCGCATCCTCTTCTGTAGAGCACGCCTCTAACCTAACAAGGAATTCCCTTTTTTGCTCTGCCGATAATGTGCCTGTGCGTTCAACCCATATTGCATTAAGCTCCTTCCAGGCGGCAATCCTGCTCTCAAAGCCCGGGTTTTCTTTCAGTGTGCCTATCAGGCGTTCCACATGCGACTGCCTGGCCTTCGATAATGGGGCCCAGCCCTTGATTATGCCCTCGTAATACTCCCGGTACCTTTCAGCTGCAGGCCTTTTCATGTATGCTTCTCTGACTTCTCTGGCAAAGACTACGGCTCTTGCGTAAGACTCATCACCTCGTCTAGCCCCGCGCAGGGCCAGCGACCGGTCGGAGAGCTCACCGAGGCTTCGGTACGCAACCTGCGGCTTTGTCTTTAAGCTCGTCATCCTTACACACGATGACTATTTGGCCTTTTCTCATATTTAAAGGAATAAACCAGTTAGACAGGTGTCAAACATTGTGCTGTGCGTTAATCATAGAAAAGATATGCGATTAAAGACTACTTGTCTCCCCAAGGAGTGAATTTCCCGGCCAGCACGAAATACAAAACCGCTTCTATCGCAAGGACGGCAAAGGCGTAGTTGTTTATCGGGGATATCCCGTAATATCCCTGCAGTATCATTGCGCCGGGAGTCACCGGCGAGATCATCAGGGCGTACAGAAGCGGCTTCGGAAGCAGCGTGTACGGATAATACGACGGGGGAAGCATGGTGAGCGCGACCGCAAGCACGCTGGCAGTTGTCCATATGCCATTTGTCCTCCTGAATATGCTTCCCACGAAGAACGAGATTGGCATCATCGCCATCAGAACAAGGCCGATCACGACAACTGTTATCAGGACGTTAGTAACTGTAAACAGTCCAAGATATAGCGCGATGGCCGCATATATGGCCAGGCCCGGAGCGCAGAATATCATGTTGGCAAGCGCCAGTCCAAGGACGTAGTCCACCTTGCTTATCTTCGTAGCGATAAGAAGGTCCTGCAGCTTGAGTATGATCCTGAAGGTGCCTATGCTTCCAGCTGTCATTATTGCGCTTGTGCCTATCTGCGCGACGAAGCCTCCCACTATCGCATACTCGATAAGCTTCCCACCAGAAAGCACGTATATCAGGAAGAGGAGCGCGAGCGGAGTTGCAGCATAGCCTATCGCTGTCTCGGGACTCCTTCTGACCCACGACAGACCTTCGAACCTTGCCATCTCAAGTATGAAGCTAACCTTCAATCAGTCCACCTCCGTGTATTATGAAAAGATCCTCAAGGCTCACCTGCTTTATTGTATAGCCTTTATCCACCAGCCTCTTCGCAGCGGCAGTTGTGAGATATGATATGTGCATGCCTCCTATTCTGTACCTTCCCGCAGGTCCCTCCACCCTGACCTTCCCCTTGAACTTCCTGAGCAGTTCCTCGACGCTTCCCTGCATAACTGGCCTGCCCTTGTCTATAAGCACGACTTCGTCGGAGAGCTCCTTTGCCTCCTCCATGTAGTGCGTAGTAATGACTATGGTGCCCTTGATCTTCCTTAGCGCGGCCCAGACCTCGATTCGTGATATGGGATCAAGACCAGTCGTAGGCTCATCAAGGAATATGACCTCGGCCTGCGACGCAAGCGCCATCGCTACAAAGCACTTCCTTTTCATCCCGCCCGAGAGGTCGCCCATCGCCTTGTCCCTTACCTCCCACAAGCCCAACTCTTTCATTGACTCCTCGGCATACCTCTTCGCCTCATGCCTGCCTATGCCCCTGGCGGTGAGATACATCATTATGTGTTCTTCTGGGCTTGCGATGTCCCAAGGATCCACTTCCTGAGGTATGCTTGAGAGGCGTCCGCGCACCTCATCGACATCGTCGCGTATGTCAAGACCGTTTATCACAACTGTGCCCGATGAGGGCTTCAGCTGCGTGGACATTATCCTGGTCAGCGTGGTCTTCCCCGCGCCGTTCCTTCCCAATATGCACGTGACTCGCTTCTTCAGCTTCAGGCTGACATGTTCAAGCGCCTTGGTGCCATCAGAATAACGCTTTGAGAGGTTCTTAATCTCGATCATCGGTCGCAACCTGACAAATGATTATGCCTGATAAATTAAAATAATAGCATGACCTCCACATAGGAGTATTAAGCTCCCTGCGTTAACATTACTAAACCTATTAAGCTCTCAGGGGTTTTGAAAATTTAGAAATCACAGAAGGTTATTTACTTTAGGCTTGGCGCCTTCGTACATTATACAACAATGTACGATATGTGCTTCCTACCGTAGCCCCCTCAACTGCACCAAGTATTAATGAGTCTTCTACATTGTGTCCAGAAACTCTTGCCAAAGCAGCAAGTCCAAAAACGGCAGTTCCAATTGCTGAGCCTAAACTAGTCCCCTCAATAAACGCCTTAGCAGTGCCCAATATCCTACTATTTTTTACACTTTCAATTGTTGGCATATTATCATATGCGTTCGTTCTTCTTCTCCTATATAAGCAAACCGATTTAGCCTGTTTATTGACGAATTCTTGTTATTTTGATATCGACCTATTTCATTTCAATTCCCTGATGCAAACCATTCCAAACCGATTCGCTTTAGATGCATTTCCATCAGGAAATTATTAAGCTCCCGGCGAGAATTGCACTCGCGACCTCGTCCTTACCAAGGACGCGCTCTGCTTACTGAGCTACAGGAGCATTGAGCATCAGAACTCTCTATTTCATATGCGCATCATTATTTATAACATTGCAGACAAAGTGCCTTACATGGAGCAGAAGTGCGTCACTGCGACGTGCGTTATAGTCAAGGACGATAAGGTCCTGTTCGTGTTCCACAAGAAGCTCAACAGGTGGATGCCTCCCGGAGGGCATGTGGAGCTGAACGAGACCCCGATAGAGGCTGTCCAGAGGGAGGCGCTCGAGGAGACAGGCTTCAAGGTTAGGGTGATAGATACCTACGGCCCAGAAAAGGTGGTTGGAGACGATGCGGTCGGTGCGGAGATGATAAGGCCGATGGTGATAATGCTTGAGACTGTCAACTACCAGACAGGAGTTCACAAGCACTTTGACCTGATATACCTTGCGACAGTGGACGGCTCTGAGAACATCAAGAACGAGGAGGACAACGAGATAGGCTGGTTCTCAAGGGACGAATTGAATGACTTGAACACCTTCGACAACGTGAAGAAGGTCACGCTTAAGGGATTCGAGGCGTACGACAAGAGCTTAAAGTAGAAGTAGCGCTTTTGCAATGTGCAGGGGGAGAGATTTGAACTCTCGAAGGCGCTAAGCCACAAGATCTTAAGTCTCGCGCATTTTCTGTGGCACAATGCCATTCCAGGCTCTGCAACCCCTGCACTACTTAGATTGAGGGGCGCATTATTATAAGGGCTAGGCGTACATCGAAGGCCCTGCGGATTCTGCGGCCTTGTCGTAGTGCTCAGGGCTCTCCTTCATCTTCTTGACTATGTCCTTTATCTTGGTCTGCACTATCTTCGCCTCCTTCTCCAGGTCCTTGAGGTCTATGTCCGTGTCTATGATCTTGTTGAGGCCCCTTATCGCGGTCTCTGCATAAGAGGGATCCATTATGACTGGATTTACCTCGACTAGTATGTCTGCTGCTGGTATGCTGAACTGCTTTGCGTTGGTGAGCAGCAGCGCGCTCACTCCTGCAACGACCCCTTCCTGCACCTGCTTTATCCCATTCTTGACTGCCTTCTTCACGAAGTTCTGGTCGGTGCTGGTCACGAAACATCCGCCGCTGGGCTTCTGCGAAGGCATCCCGCTTATCGATATTATCCTGCTGACCTTGCTCTTCCTGATGAACGCGAGCAGCTCCATCGCGAGCTGGTATATGGAATGCGAAGGTATGACGAACTCGGACATTACCAGGGCGAGCTTGTACTTATCGTCCTTGTATATCCTTGCGGGGAATGCGGGATTGCCTGCGTGTATCGATGCTATCGGAGGGAAGAGGTCGCTCTCTATGTATCCGATATAGTCCATCTTGAGCTTCTCTATGAGATAGCTGCCGGCCATAGGGCCTACGAGGCCGACTCCGGGGAACGCCTCTATGAGCGTGTACCCTGAGAGGTTCGTATCCTTGAAGAGCTTTATCCCTATCATGATTTAGTATTGCAAGGAGTCTTTAAAAGGATTTATATGCGAAATGCGCCTGTCCTCTGGCGCCGCAGTTGTATTTTAATCTCGGTACTCCGACGATATATATAAAAATGCGTATGCCGTCATAATATCGTGGTTAAATGGCTGAAAGAGTAAGCAAGGAAAAAGTGGACAGGGACGACGGCTACCTGTATTTCTTGGGCAAGGACGGCTTCGTATGGAGGACGCCTATGAGAAACAACCCAAGAGGGAGAAAGGCAAAGGTTGGGAGCGAAAAGATAAAGAGGGAGGAGGGCTACCTATACTTTGTTGACTCTAAGGGGTACGCTGCAAGGACAAAGATGAACAGGAAGGGCAGAGTTTCAAGGAGAAGGAGATAAATCCTTCTTTCTTTTTTTCTTTTCCTTTTTTTATTTCAGTTGTTTTTTCGATGCCTAGCCGTGCCCTCATGGGATGAGCCTGTAGCCGCACGAGCTGCATGACTTGGCGTTCGGCTCGTTGGGAGAGCCGCACTGCGGGCAGTTTGACGACGCGCCATCCTTCCTGCTGATGTCCATATCCGCCTTCTTGTGGTGCGATATGCCCTTTATGTCGTCTATATTCACAGCATCGCCCTTCTTCGCGGGTTTCTCTATCTTCTTCTTTCTCCCGTCGGTCGTGTAGACGTATCTCTCTGTAGGCTGGCCTCCTGCCGCATCCCGTGCATCGCCCTCGTCAGAATAGTCTCTGCTCTTGTAGTCCCTGCGCGGCACCGAGACCTCTGGCTGCGCCCTTGTCTCGTCCTCGCGCATCGCTGCAGGATTGGCCTCCCTTCCTGCTACGGGTCCCGTCTCCTCCTTCTGCTTCTCCGCGACCTTCACCTCATTCGCAGGCCTTGGAGCCGCAGCAGGCGGCAGGACGGCTCCAAGAACCACAAAAGCTATGCCCAGTACGAAAGCCGCCAAGTAGAAAAGGAAGAAATCGCTTCCCGTGGAGCTGCCCAGGTAAGCTGTCGCTATAGCTCCAAAGACTATTATCAGGCCTATTCCCACGAAGTAGAGTCTCAATTATACACCATCGTCATTCCAATGCCATGCAATCTATAAAATAATATTCCCATACAAGTGCGCGCAGGAAAGGCGTATATATGTGCCTTTCCAATTACTGATTGAGAAGGTAAAATGTGGCCTTGATCAGGATACCTTCCTGTGCTATAAGCACCTTCCGTCCTGCCACACAAAATCCTGCCTCAGAGGCGTCATTCAAGCTTCCTGACGAGATTCTCCCTTATGAGCATGACTGTCGCTGTCACAGCGAACCAGAATGCGACGTCAACCATGAAGGCGACATACTCTATCCTCCACGGGTTGTACTGCGGCGCAACGACCATCTTCACCAGCCAGCTGGCCGGCAATCCGTACCATGCCGCACCTACAAGGAACGCGGACAGATTCGGAATCATGGCGCTCATGAAAGCCATGAACATGCCGACGAAAAGCGCGGGCACGATAAATCCGTATCCCATAGCATCAGCACACGTTGTGAACGAACGCCAGGTTGAAGTTGAGTCCTTCGGCCTCCGTCGTGTTCACGTTGTTTATCACGAAATAGTTGGGCCCCTCGAGCGCGGGGATCTTGTAGCTCATGCCAGCTACAGGCGTGAAGCTGAACGAGGCGTTGAAGATAGCCCTGCCGAACTTCTGCATTGGCTTGGTCTGCCCCAGGCTGACGGTTATGAACGAGAGGCTGCTGCCCTTTGCCGGAGTCGCGTTGAACAGGAAGTAGCCTGGGCAGCCTGAGTTGTAGAAGTACGTGAAGTTAGCGTACTCCCATGCGCCGTAAGGATTGCCCTTGTTGGCGCTGACGTTCAGCTGGTTGAAGTAAGCAGCTGGGAGCAGCAGGCTGAAGTTGTTGAATATCCCTATCGTCGTCGAATGCGTCCTGTTGTATATGGTCTCGTTGTAGACGTATGACAGCATGCTGTAGTTCTGCTCCAGTGACGATATGCTGACAGTGTCGTTGGCGAGCTGCGTCTGCACGCTTGAATAGCTGTTCTGCAGGTCTAGGAACGCGCTCTGCAGGCTGAGAAGGTTGTACTGGAGCCTTATGTTCTGGTAGAAAACGTAAACAAGTATTACGATGAGCGCTATTGTTATTACAGTCTCGACCTCAAGGAAACCCAGGAACGTCTTTTTCTTCGCCATACACCAAACCTAAAAGGTATATGATAAATGAAATTAAAAAGCTATTGGAGCATCACTCGCGCCTGGCGAGCAACATCATGTCCTTCGGAAGGCTTTCCGCCAGCGCCCTATGCGCATCATCAGATAGGAGCTCAAGCACCTTCGGGTCGCCCGCTATCATGCGCCTCGCCCTGGATACCACCTTTATGGCATTCCTGTCCCTGCCCTCGAGGCCCATCTTGCAGACTATCTCTATGTCACGCAGCCTGTCCGGACTGTAGAACGTCCCCTTCTTTGCGTCGCGCAGCAGCGCATCAACCCCTTCAACCGTTCCCAGCAGCGTGACTAGCCTGTTCCCGCGCATCCATTCGGACCTCTCGTCAAGCGTCATCCTTTGCGGATCCTTGCCTCCTGCATATGTGTGCCCGTTCTCTTCTCTCCCTCTCATGCCTGCGTCTATGGCTTCCCTATCGAGCCCGCACTCGTACATTATAATCTCGCGCGTGCGCTCCTTTGTGTTCGGATGCCTTACCACGTACAGCAGCACCCGTCTGCTGTCGCTCATCGCTAGCCCATCCAGCACTGCTGGTTTCATCCCGAGCTCCTTTTCAGGTATCCTCTCTGTGCCGACCGTTATCCTTACCATCCAATCCTAGCAATTATGCGATGGAACAGATTTAAAAGCTTCTATGGGGATTTAATTGCGGTATTCATGGATGGGCTGTTCGTATACATAGTCGCTGCATGCGTGCTGGTACTTGCAGCTACCGCATACTTCCTGACGAGGTTCAGGTACCTTGCGATACAGTTGATAGTTGTCGGCATAGCGATAATACTGATAGGAGCTGCAATATGGATATACGGCGACTACACCTACAACTGGGACTACATCTACTGGGGCTTCGGCGACGTCCTTTTCGGGACTCTGATCTGGGTCATAGGCGACTGGAAGAGCGGCGCCTTCGACGAGAGGATTGCAAAGCTCATGGAGCCATTCAAGAAGAAGTCAAGGTGAAAGGGCTCCCAATCTGATATTGTTAATATATTTCCTACCAATACGCTATCATGCAGAAGCTGCAGTCAGCGATGGAATACCTGATGACATATGGATGGGCGATTCTAGCCATCGCAATCGTCATGGTCTCCCTTTACTCCTTGGGGATATTCAATTCCGGGAGTCTGCAACCCACCGCCAATCCTGGATCCTGCGAGGTTGTACGAACAAGTGCCCAGACAAGCCTCGCTGGGCAATGCAGCAACCTCATTCCTAAATATGTCGGAAAATTCAACGGATACAGTGCCGAAATCGCTGTAAAGTATCCTCTGCCTGCCAACGCGATTCAAGTGACGGTAACTGCGTGGGTCAAGAAAGTGCCCGGGACAAGTGGCGACATAATAAGGTCCACTTACGCCTTCGGCCTTGGATTTGACAACGGTGCAACATGCCTCAGACTGTTCCTGAACAGCGGATGGGGGCTCGGATCCTGTGGCTACAATGATGATGGCAATTGGCATTTCGTGGCGGGAACCTACAACGGCGCCACGGATACGCAATACGTTGATGGGTCAGTGCTGGGCAGCGAATCGTACGCAGGGAATATAACATACCTGAATACTGCCTTTGTAATAAGCGAGTTCCCTCCGTCTCTAGGCTTCAAGCCGTTCAATGGATCGATGGCGAACATCCAGAT
Organism: Microcaldota archaeon; assembly: GCA_028866995.1. Taxonomy (GTDB): domain Archaea; phylum Micrarchaeota; class Micrarchaeia; order Micrarchaeales; family CABMGC01; genus JAGWGW01. The sequence continues at coordinate 17,074 of JAGWHD010000003.1, read as the reverse complement.
ATACAACACCTCGCTAGATGCGTCATCCATAAAGGCGCTGTATCAGGAAGGCATAGGCGGCGCACCGATAGACGTGCAGCATCTCGTGAGGTGGTGGCCGCTCAACGGGAACACGAACGACTATTCCGGGAGCAATGACCAGGGAACACCGACAAACGTAATCTGGAACGCGAACTGGCAATCGGGCTATTCATCGCCTTCATCATGACCACGGGTTCACCAATACGGATTAAAAGCTAGCCTGCAAAACAATTCTATGGCAAGCCTCAGGAAACTCGAGAAGGATATAGAGCTGATAAGGAGGAGGAACGCGAAGGTGGAGGCCGACAAGGCCTGGGAGACGAGCTACTCAAGGAGGCTACTCCTCATACTCTTCACGTATCTTGCGATATTCTTCTACCTGCAGTTCATAATCCATCTCCAGAACGCGTGGCTCAATGCGCTTGTCCCTTCGATAGGCTTCCTGCTGTCGACCCTTACGCTTCCGTTCTTCAAGGGCGTCTGGCTTGAGCGCATCTACGGGAAAGGAAGGGCGTAAACAGACGCGTGCAGAGATTATCCCAGGGAAATTTCCCAGCCTGCTTTTCGGATCCTTCATTGAGGAGATATCGCTGGTGATAACAGTATAACGGCTTTAGACGTAGGCTCCTCATGCTTTAAATATCAGCCCAGAAGCATCACTTCATGGCCGAACTGAAGCGCATCAGGTGTAACTCTGCAGAGGGGAAGGCGGAGCTGATGGTCGAGCTGATGAGGCTGGGAAGAGGCTCCAGCGGGGCCGCGGACCATTCATTCAAGGCCGGATCTACGAGGCTCAGAATGGATGTGGACGGGTTGCAGCCTTGCACGCAGATACTCGGCTATCTGCCAACGACCTTGAGCTACAGGGTGGACCACAGGACGGCCCCTAACGAGCTGCTCGGCGCATTCTCCTGCACCAGCACGATAACGTCAACAGGGCTGTGGCTCCCAGACGCGGTCTTCATAATGGAGAGGCTCGTAGACTTCTCCACGCACGACAAGGGTAGGCTCAAGATGGTCATAGAGGCGAGCGGCAGCGACAAGACCATGATAATAAGCTTCGATTCAGAGTGCAGGAATGTGGAAGGAAGAACGAAGAGCGGCGCTCCGTACTCATGGGTGCCCTCAACGCTTGTTGTAAGCGAGGAGGAGAACCCTCCAATGGACAGGGGCCTGATACCCATACAGTTCATGTCTGGTACGGATCCTGATTACGCGCTTGATGTCAACATATTCAGGCTGACGCAGCCGGACGGTTTCCTCACGCTCGTGATAAACGAGTTCTCCAAAATGGAGAGATATTCGAACAGTCAGGTGCTGCACAGGCAGTCTGTAATGGAGCATACAGGCTCGGTATCCTTGATAGCGATGGTCATATCGGACATACTTGACGACAACAACATCAAGCACGACAGGGAGAAGGTCCTGCGACTTGCCATAACCCACGAGCTGAACGAGATGATACTGGGCGAGATACCGCTCAATGCCAAGAGGGGCATGTCTAAAGAGCAGATAGAAGCGCTGAGGAGGACGGCAAGGGACGGGATGCCTCAGCTGCTCGCAAGCCTGAAGGACACGAGGCTGTACAGGAGCTATAGGGAGCTGTTCGAGGAGGAAGAGGCTAGGGAGAGCATGGAGTACCTGATACTCAAGGCAGCAGACATAGTAGACACCTTCATATTCTACAGAAGGGAGGTCGCCTCCGGCAACAGGGAGATACACGACATAGAGATGGACAACAGGCAGGACTTCGAGGACGTACTGGAAAGGATATTCAGGATGCACGACGCAAAGCTCAAGTACGGACCAGGGCTGATGGTCGACGCAATCAGGACAGAGGACATCGACTGGGGGCCACTTGCATGATGCTTAAAAGGTTCTTACAATGGACGACATAAAGCACAACCGGAACAGCGCTCTCCTAACGCCGTACACTGATCCATCGGAGAAGGTTAGGTCCTCCTTCACGCCGCGCTCCTCATCCTAGTCGCTATCCTCTCCACTCTCCTGTACTCCTCCTTTCTCAGGAACTGCTTCATTCCAGGCAGGTCATCCCTGAATCCCTTCCACTGCTCCGCCTGCCTCTCCGCATAGTATCTGCTAGCCTGCTCATCGGATTTCACGTTCCTGACAGCGCGCTTCTCCTCATCAGTCAGCGCGCTGTGGTGCCTGAACCTAAGCGAATAGAAGTACTCCTTTATCGAGTTGAGGCTGCCTATCGCCCTCATGAGCGTATACCTTGTCAGGGACAGCGATGCTCCGCTGCTGAGCCTGCCCTCTCCCAGGACATCAGAGAGCTCCATCTGCCTCAGCGCATCAGCAAGCACCTCGGTCTGCCACCGTATCTCCCTGCCATGCACAGTCCCTATCCTGTCCGTGCCTATGCCCGCGCTCCTGAGGTCCTGCGCAACAGGCTTCACGTAGAGCGGCAGCATCACGACGACGTAGCTTGACCGTTCCCCGGACCCTATCAGCTCAGACGCGTTCGACGCTATCCCCTGCTCCCTCGCCGAGAACAGAACCTTGAACCTGCCGTATAGCGCATACATCATGCCCTTAAGCTCCTCGAAGTCGACCGAGAGCAACACCTTGCCCATGAACTGCTCCTGCAGGCTGCGCATCCTCTCGGAGTGAGACCAGTATTCCAGGTCAGATACCTCCCTTGCGTTGGCTAAGCCTTTCTCCATCCCTATCGGATGTATCTCGCCGACAAATCCATTCCTCTTCAGCCTGTCCAGCGCCTCAAGATGCGCGGACAGCATGCCCGCCATCTCTGCAGTCACATCCAGCGACTCTGTGAACTCTGATATCTGCCTGTCAAGGAACCTCGGCGATGTGCCTATAACGCCTCCGAGAAAGCTCCTGGCATCGGGAGTATCTGGAAGGTCGTACGCAACCGATATCCCTCCTTCCGCCGTCCTCTCTATCCTTCCCATAAGCGGGGCCTGGTCTATGGGCCCGTCGTCTACAGAAAGTACAAATGCCTTCTTAGCGGATCCCATGCCAACATCCGCTTGTTGTGCGCTCATCTATTTAAGTGTTGTCTGCAGTCCTGGCCCTTCATCTGCGCAGCGCTCCCGCTGCTCCGCGCCGCAGCTTCGACTCCTGGCTCGCCCCTGCAACGGTCTTGAATACAGCATCCCTCCTGTTCCCGTACTCCTCCGACGACATGCCTCCCCTCCTCTGCATCCTGTCTATGGAAATCAGGTCAGCAGCCGCCTTCTCTACCACATGCAATGGCGCGTTCGGATAGTCTGCCGCAAGGTCCCTTGCATACTCCCTTTCCCTGTGCTCGTCGCGTTCAACAACCTGATTCACACAATCCCCGCTAATTATCTACGATGCATTCTTTAAATAATTATCCTGAAGGATAAGATTGGTGGAAAGATGGCAAAGAGAGCAAGGATAGGAAAGGACGTGCAGGTCCCGCTGCCGGGACCCGAACGGGACCCTCGACATCACCGTAAAGAAGGCAAGCAAGTCCAGCGGCTCAAGAATCTCCGTGAAGATAGATTGAGGCGTCCGCTTATACCGGCTCATTCGAAGGTGTGCCTTCTCCTGTAGGAGAAGGGCGCGTACTTGATGCCTCTGCCTGTATAGAACTCCTCGAAGAACTCTATGAAGTTCAGCCTCATGCTCTGGACGGCTCCTTCGAAGGTGCTCAATGCCATGTTCGCCAGGTGGAGGATCACGAACACTACAAGGTACAGCAGGAACTCCCCGATGCCTGAACTTATGTCCGGGGCGAACGCGTCGTTTATTATCGACGCTATCAGCACGCTGGTGAAGCCGAAGCCCATTATCCTGACGTAGCTTATGGGATAGACTATCATGTCTATCAGCCTGCCCCACTGCGCGGGCCTGAATGCGATTATCAGCGCTATCGACGCAAGCGACACGGCGAGCCCACCCACCGCAATATCCGGAGATACTGCGTGGAAGAGGATACCCGATACTGCGACTGCGCCTGATATGAGCGCAGAGAGCATGAAGAGCTTCGCAAGCACGACCCTCGGCCTGCGCATCCTCACGTTGTTAAGCATTCCGAGGGCAAGCCCGACGCATATCTGGAAAATGCCTATCAGCAGCGCTGCGATGATGACTATGTGTACGTTGTGCGACCAGTCGAACGGCAGGAACGACGGGAATATGTACCTGTCAAGGGCGAACCCGAAGTACTGGTCGTTGAAGACCCCGAATATGACAGTGAATATCGAGGAGAGCATCCATATGTTCGCCATGCTGTGCAGCAGCCCGTCCTTATCCGTCACCTTCGCTATAACTGCAGCTATCGCTAGCGACAGGATCCCATAGCCTACGTCGCTTATCATCAGGCCGTAGAGTACCGGGAATGTCAGGAGCATGAACCATGCCGGATTTATCTCGTCGCTCCTCGGGGTCGAGTACATGCCGACTATGCGGTCGAAGGACATCAGTATGCCTGGGAGATGGTAGTACGTGGGCTGCATCTCCTTAGTCCTCACATGCTCCATCGTATACCTGCCTGACACGCTCTCCTGAAGGCTCCTGCGCAGCTCGTGCTCCCTTCTGGCCGGTATCCATCCCTCTATCACGCAGGTATCCCTTGTCCTCTTGAACATCAGGACCGCATCTGCCCTTGCATCCTCTATCTCCAGCATCTCCTTCAGGCATGCAAGCCTCGAATAGCGGGACACGGAGATGCGCTCAAGCCTTCTGTCAACGGTCTCCAGCCTTTCCCTAAGCTCGCTCTCATGCGGGCTGCCCTCGGTCCTTGCCTTGACAATCCGCTCCTCAAGCTCAGCCTTCTCGTATCCGAGCTCCTGGACCCTGCCTATGATGTCCATCTCCCTGCCGACCGCCTTTATCAGCTCCCTGGGCTCCATATGCCCCATGCGGGCCACCGGCCCTTTCGGCAGCACCGCAAGCGCGCTGCTGACTGTGGAGAGCATCCTAGGTATCACCTCGTAATAGTCAGCGTTCTCGTCGTCCTGCAGCCCCAGCCTGCTCTTCCTGAAGTCGATTATGCCCATCCTCTGCAGCATCGCCACTATCCTGCTCCTGTCCCTCCTTAGCACTATAATCCTTACAAGAACCATTTGCTCCGGATAAAGCAGCGGCATTTCAGGTCAATCATATCTCGCAGTGGGGCTATTAAAAAAGGAGTATGAATGTGGCAAGACGGAAGGGATGTCTTTCGACATCGGGGAAGGCAACTCTCTCAAACCAGCCACATTCTTGCCTTCACAATAACATACACGCATGGAAGATATTTACGCCTTCCGCTTTGGTTAGGAAAACGTCCATGTCGCCGTCACGCTATGCCTATCCAGACGGCGCTGTTCCTGAGCTTGAGCATGTGCTTGCACGGCTCGCCGTAGAAGGAGACGGATTCGCAGGTGCACGTCCCTCCTGCAATCCTGTTGCGGTCGAGCCTTATCGTGGTCCTGTGGTACTTGCCTTTCCTCGATTCGCTCTTTACAAACCCCTCCACAGAACCCTTTCCCAACCCGGTTATGACGACCTTCCTGCGATTGTCCATGAACAGGGCCCTGCCCTTTACCTCGTCATAATCGTAGAGGAGAGGACGAGGCCCCTTCCCGCGCCTACTCATTCATCTCAACGTTTCCAAGTATGACGTCGAAATGGACCTTGCCCTTCTTTCCCTTCGAGGCTCTCTGCATGTGCATCTCTTCCATGTGCCTGATGGCTCCTCCAATCCCCTTGATCCCGCTGCCTTTGCACGCCCTGCAGACGAAGGTGTTCCTGCCCTTGGCTACGAAGAAGTGGCCGAAGAACCTTCCGTACTCCCTGCCTGAAGGCATAAATGCACCCAACAATTATATCAGCATAAGGGTATATCTAATAGGCTGTAAGCATGGACAGGCTCACCAAGATAATCTGCACTCTGGGTCCTTCGACCTCAACCGAGGCGTCTGTGGCAGGGCTCATCGGCGCAGGCATGGACTATGCGAGGCTGAACTTCTCCTACGGGTCCCACGACGAGCATAAGGACAGGATGGACATGCTGAGAAGAGTCTCTGCAGGGAAAAGGAAGGTAGGGATCATACAGGACCTTCCAGGGCCAAAGATACGCATAGGGAGCATGGAAGGCAAGATTAAGCTGAAGGAGGGCTCCACGGTCGTGCTGGCAGAGGACGGCGCAAGCGGAAAGGGCGAGATACCGGTAACCTGCAAAGGGCTGGCAAGAGCGGTATCATCAGGAGGCAGCATACTGATGAGCGACGGCAAGATAAGGCTGAAGGTCAAGGGGACAGAGAATGGCAGCGTATCATGCGTCGTCGAGGACGGGGGGACCATAAAGGCGCACAACGGCGTGTCCATAGTCGGCGGCAAGCTCGACATCGGCGCAATCACAGAGGAGGACATGGAACACATGAAGTTCGGGATCGAGAACGGCGTCGACTACATCGCGATATCCTTCGTCACAAGCGCTGACGACATAAGGCTAGCGAAATCGCTCATAGCGAAGTGGGGTTCAGACATACCTGTGATCGCGAAGGTCGAGAGGAAGGCTGCATTGGACAATCTCGACGGCATAATAGAGGCATCCGATGCCGTGATGGTCGCGAGGGGCGACCTTGCGATAGACATCGGATTCGAGAACCTCGCCCTCGCCCAGAAGAGGATCATCAAGCGCTCGAACGAGCTGGGCAAGCCTGTCATAGCGGCAACGCAGTTCCTGTTCTCCATGGTAAGGGGCAAGGTCCCTACAAGGGCCGAGGCTACTGACATAGCAAACGCTGTCATAGACGGATCCGACGCGATAATGCTATCCGACGAGACGGCTGTCGGGAGATATCCGCAGAGGGCTGTCGCTGTGCTTGACATGATAGTGTCGAGAATGGAGGAGGAGCAGGATATACGAAGGAGGCTCTCGGAAAGGCGCAATCGATTTTACGACAGGTTCCATTAACCGCTTCCTCGCCATACTATCATGATGCCGGTGCCGTATACCCTGACTGCCAATTCGCATTCCATACTGTGTTCGTTGCTGTTCCTTGATTATTGTTGCCCGAGTAATCATTCGCGTTCCCGTTGAGCGGCCACCATCCGACAAGATTCTGCACGTTTATCGGGGTACCTCCTATTCCTTCCAGGTAAAGCGCCTTTATCGACGCGCTATCCAGCGATGTGTTGTACAGCTGCACGTTCGATATGTAGCCTGCCCATGCGCCTCCGGTATATGTAACGCCTATCTTGTTGTCTGTATACTTGGTAGGCAAAGTGCCAGCAACTCCAACCGAAGAACCCGGAACGGTATTGACATAGACTGTGACCTGGTTAGTGCCCGAATTGTACGTCACTGTATAGAAGTACCAAGTCTTGCTCTGCAGATTGGTCGTGCTGGTCGTGTACTGGCTCTGCGCCGCGGAGGTGTCCCATCTTACATAGATGAGGTCGTTAGGCGCAGGCTCCACCTGGCTCGATGAGCCGTACAGCCCTGTGGAGTCGTGAAACCGCAGGAAGCCGTTATAGTTCGGCAGAGACGAACCTGTCCAGAATATCCATGCGGAGTAGGTGAAGCTTCCAGGCAGTGTTATCGTAGCCGCTATCGACACGTTCGCATTGCCGTTGAACTGCCCGACGTACTTTGGGATCAGGTTGCTGCACTGTCCAGCGAGAGATATCTGCGCCGCAGTTCTCACAATCTGACAGGAACCAGGAGCCGCAACAGGTTGCAGATTCCCGCTGTTGAATATTCCCAAGGAATACAAGGAAACCATGACAATGGCTATGGCGAGTATCGCCCAACCGTATGTCATCAGGTATTCCATTGCAGACTGAAGTTTCGTTTTCGGTTCAAGTTCCACGCCAAACCCTTCACTATGACTTGATGTCGAAAACTTAAAATGCGCGCTGCTGGGCAAATAACACGGAATGCCAAGCGGGCTAGAGCATCGCTGCTCCTATCGCAAAGTCGGCTCCGCCGTACCATACCCAGAGATTGCCGGACCTCTCGATGGCCGCGCACGCGAAGACAACTTTGGAGACCACGCCGTTGATCTCCCATGCGAGCTTTGGCTCGAGCAAAGGCCTGTCGGATCTCCAGAGCACCTTAGACGGGTTGTCCTTTTCTACGAGGTCAGCGCCGAGCCTGTAGACCCTGTCGGTGTCAGCCCCATGGTACAGTATGAACCAGCCCTTGTCCGTCAGTATTGGAGGAGCCCCTCCGCCTACCCATCCGTTGTCCCACATGCCCTCTCTAGGGGCGATGAATCCCTTTGTCTGGGTCGTCCACGGCCCGGAAAGCTCCTTCGAGCTTGCGATCTCTATGTTGGGCCACGGCCTCCTGAGCATCTTGTACTCCCCGCCTATCCTCTCCGGAAACAGCGCGCCGTCCTTGTCCGACGCCTTCTCGTGCTCCTTGTCCACCTCGCCTATCCTCTCAAACGTATTCCCTGCGCGCTCGTATATGGCTATCTTGGCCACCTTCTCGCGCATGTTCGCCTCTGTGCATGTCATAATCACCCTGCCGTCGCTCGTCTTTGTAAGCCTTGGATCCTCAAGCTGCAGGTGCTCCGCCGGCTTGTCGAGCAGCATCCCGTTCCTGCTCCAGCTTATGCCATCGCTGCTGGTAGCGCTCCTTAGCCTCGAAGCGCCATCCCTCCCCTCAGCCCTGTATACCATAAGAAGCTGCGAATCAATCTCGACCACAGCAGGATTGAGCACTCCTCTAGACTCAATCGCATCCCTTCTCGCAGGAGCCAGTATGGGCTTCTGGCTTATCCTCTCAAGCTCCCTGCCTTGCTGGATCTTGACAAGCCACTGCTGCCCGCCGGTGAACGACGATGTCGGCGCAACATTCGCCATATGCATCATACCCGATATGACAATCCCATGCTCTGGTATTTAAGGATGCTCTTCCACGCCTTGCGTCTAACCCGTTCCTGGCAAGCTTTATATTCCTAACAATCATTAAGAGGCTGGATTGAAATGGCATCAAAGGCTATGGCGATAATTGTGGCTGCGGCATTGCTGGTGGCCGCAGCCGTCCTGATCATAGGCACTGGCCACAAGCAGGCAGCCGCCACGAGCACCATCAGCACATCCGTACAGTCTATCGCGTCCACCACTGTGACCACGTCGATTCCTGCGCCGCAGGCGCTCAAGGGAGTGACCCTCACACCAAGGAGCTTCAACTCTACGGACTTCAAGGCATTCTTCTCAACCGCGTCGCAGGCCGGAGGTGTCATATCAGGAGGAGGGAGCATACTGACGCTCAACCAGTCGGATTCGGAGCCAACCGTCCTGATGGGCCTTTCCGGCCCGTACAACTATGTACCTGTCATCGAGGTGCAGGTGCTGAACCAGACAAACGGCGAGCTGTACAGGCAGCTCAACGCGTCAACAGTAGCAATGTACGACAGCACGGTCCTCGCTTTCGTAAGCAAGTACAAGCCCAAGTACATTGCGATAGGCGTCGAGGTGAACCTGCTCTACGAGCGCTCTCCGCAGGACTTCCATAATTTCACGATCTTCTACAACGGCCTCTACGGCAAGATAAAGAACGCATCCCCTAGCACGATAGTCTTCACAATATTCCAGCTCGAGAGGATGAAGGGGCTCAACGGGGGACTGTTCGGTGGCAAGAACGACACATCGAACAGCGAATGGCAGCTGCTGGACGGCCTCAGCGGCGACGCTGTAGGCTTCACTACCTATCCTGAATTCATATACCAGAACCCCAACCAGATACCATCGGACTATTATTCCGGGATAATGGCGCACACTTCGAAGCCGATATTCCTTACCGAGATAGGGTGGAGCAGCGCGGATGTCGCTGCAGGATGGAGCAGCACCCCTGCGGAGCAGGCAGCATTCATATCAAGGCTGTCAAACATGACAAGCGGCGGCAGCATAAGCATGAGGATATGGAGCTTCGCGTACGACCAGAATGTCGGAGAACCATTCACGAACATGGGATTGCTATACTCCAACGGAACTGCGAAACCTGCATGGCAGTCATGGGTATCGATGCGATAACGGCATTTGCCGTATCCATTGTACGTATTTAAATTGGTTGCAAAACCCAGCAATTCCCGTGTATTAAATGGCAACTATACAAAGAGCTGCTGTCAACGGCCACAAAATGCTGGGACCTTTCGGCGTCAACGGAGAGGCGCACAGGATAGCGTTCAAGGCTCCAGGTCTTCTGAGCACCATAGAGCCAGGCATCAGGGCCCTGAAGGAATCAGGAGGGGTGAGGAGCACCATAGGCGCCGACGGCGCAGTCACCACCCACGCAAGGATACCGAGGGAGACATTGGGCAAGCACTTCAGGTTCGTAAAGCCCGAGTATCTCGCAAAGCTCGAGCTTTCATCCCATCTAAGAAAGGACGCGAAGCCAGCATTCAACGACAACACGGCCAATGCCATAGCGGGAATACGTTCAGGGCTGGGGGACGCGGTCAAGGGGCCGTACGGGGAAGGCGTCTCAACAACAAGGATCAACATGTTCCCGGACGGCACGTTGGAACTGGTCATGACCATCCCTGCAGGCTCATTCGGCAACGACATATTCAACAAAAAGGTCGGCATAAGGAGCAACATAACCATGGCGCAGGTCGCATCAGCTGTGGTCCTGGCCTGCGAGCTTGCGTCCCTCTGCGCCAACGCAGAGAAGAGGTCAAAGGGGAACGGCGCTGCTAGGATCTTCCCTCCACCTCCTTATCTGGGACTCGTCTGATCCTCCCAAGGCTTCAGGACCGTGGCAAATTTCACCTGTTACTCATAACCGATCATCATGGAACCTAGACTTGCAGCGCAGGGCGCAAAGGGACATGCCGCAGAGAGGCACATAGCTGAGCGCATTGTCGCTCTTGCAAGGAACGAATATGCCAGGATAGGCGTCCCTGCCGGCGCTCTGGACAGCATCACAACCAACGTACGTAGCTTCGAGGGTTGGAGGGCTGAAGGCCTGCCCAAAGGAAGCCTCACATCTGCATACTACTCAAAGGCTTATGCCTCTCTCGACATCGATGCAAGGCGCATAGGGGAGTTCCTTAACGAGCGCGATGCAAGGCGCAAGCTGCTGTTGAGGGCAGACCTTGCCGTGGCAGTCGCACGCGGGCTCTCGCACGTGGCTATAGACGCGAGCGGAATCGGGAAGCTTCCTGGAACCAGGATCCGTGGCAGGTCCTTAAGACGGGCCGTATACATGGCAAACGAGGCGCTCTCCACATTCTGCGGCAACGTGGTTGGCGAAAGGATATGCTCATCGCTTGGCGACTCTGATGGCACCACAAGGGAGCTCGTCAGGCTCATGATGTCTCAGGGCAGCGTTGCCATAACAGCGCGCAATTCGCTTCTATCAAGGAGCAGGCCTTCAAGGAGGCATGCCATGGATGAAATTGGGCACCATATCGGTGACGCAGCATACCTGGTGGCGGCAAAAGGGGAGGCGACAACCGCCGGAATCAGGGAGATGCTCAATGCAGAGGATCTTGTGGAACCGCTCAGGCAGCTCGCAAGAGCGGCCTCTGAATACGGCAGAACGGACCCTGAGGTTGCAAAGGCCTTCAACAGGCTGGTTCGTGGAACCGGCATAAGGATCGAGACTGGGAAAGAATTGGCAGGGGCACTCAGGAAGTGAATATGCGCGATATTATGGGCAATACGCCTTCCCACCTAACCTCTTAACTCCGGAAAGACAGGTGTTACAAGCAAAAAGCCCTTGGAAAGGCAACGCATAAATATGAGCCAAAGGCCCTTAATCCTGAGAATCATGCCCAGGATAAGGGAGCTGTATCCATTGGCAGGGGTGAACAGTCCAAGGATAGTGGAGAGCTTCACGAGCCTTTTCAGGAACATGCATCCTGATGCCAGCAGTAGCTTCATCAGGCGTTCGGTCGGCAACAGGCTCAGCACCATCTTCACGCTCCAGTATGTCCGCAGGTTTTCTGTTCTGTATCCGGACGACAACAGGGTGTTCCAGTCGGCCGAGCTGCTCGCCGAGGTCAACGTCAGCATGCTGCTGGGGCTCGTGAGCGAGCAGGACTTCAGGAGATGGGAGGCTGCGGAGCGCAGGATACTCGACGAGCTGAAGCCGTCAAGCCAGGCAGATGGCTCTCCCGTTGCAAGGCCGTTCATCGTGCGGCTGACGACACTGGCTCTGGCCGATTATGCAAGAAAATCAAGGGTAGAAGCCATAGGGGTGCTGGAGCAGCTCGCCAGAAGACTTGGCAGCGGCGATGCGGTCAGCGCATTGGACTACCTTCACAACGAAGGCGACGATACGGTCAGGGCCGCGGCAGCCGTGGCGTTGCGCAGGATAGCGGACTGATAAACTTGGGCGATAGAGGGGATTCGTCAATCGGCAGCAAAACCAGCCATTTATATACGTGGCTAAATCCTCTAATACCCTCAATCTATGGCAGGTCATTGCATTGGCAACAAGAACCGCATCTGTGAAGCGTTACGCAACAGATCCCACCTCATTCAGTGTCGGGCAGTTAGGGGCGTTCAAGGCGCACCTCACAATGGGCAGATACGAACTGGAGGGGCTCGCAAGGGAATGATATGGCTACAAAGGGCAAGGGAAGCATGGAAGGGCTTGCAAGGTCGGTCACTGCATCAGTTATCGATGATTTTGTATCCATGGGGATCCCGAGAGACGCATTCAGGACGCTCAAGATAAGGGCAACTGACCTTCGCAGGTACAAACCCGGGATTGACGGCTTCACCACAGCAGCCATGTACTCGAACAAGAATGAAACCCTGCATATCAATACCGAATTTCTGGAGATATACCTGGAAAGGAGGAAGGAGCGGCACGGGGGATACTTCAGGGCTGCGCTGAGGCAGTACGCGGCGCATGAGCTTACGCACCGCGTGATAGACCTTACTGTTACTGCGACAGAAGGGCAGCGCCAGAGCAACAGGTGGAAAGCGGTATTCATGATGAACCACGAGGCAGTCGCATACCTTGCGGCCCATGTCATAGGCCATTCAGGCAGCTACTACGACAGGCACATACGGTCAAACACGATAAGCAACATATCATTGCATTCTTCGCCGCTCGAAACAAGCCTGTCATCCAATCCGCTGGAGCGCAGGAAGGTAACCATGACCGTGAACGACATACTCTACAACGTAGGCAGCATAATGGGCGATGCCGCGTACCTTGGCATAAGCAGCGAGATGGAGCTGCAGAGGCAGCTCTGCGCAGCAGCTCTCATGGAAACGGATCCGCTCAATTCCCTGGCAGCGATAGCGAAGGTTGCTGTAAGGAGCGGATACGTAAGCAGGGAAGCTGCCCTGTACTATAACGCGTTCGTCTACGGGAACGAGGAGAGGAGCGTATCAAGGGCTCTCAAGACGATAAGGAGAAGGGAGGAGAAGGAAAAGCAATAAGATACTACTCCACAATACTGGAATATGCATTCAAGGGATTGGATAAGGCTCATTGCCTGCATAGCCTTATGCCAGGTAGTGGGCAACCTTGGAGCAATATTCACGTTCCCCGCATTAGTTTCATGGTATCCTTCTCTCGCAAAGCCATGGTTCACTCCACCATCATGGGCATTCGGACCCGCATGGATAACCCTGTACACGCTCATGGGCATATCCCTCTACCTTTTCTGGAAGAAAGGGCAAGGGACAAGGAGGAAGGCAAGGGAGTTCAGGAAAGGGACAGTGCTGTTCGAGGTCCAGCTGCTGCTGAACCTGCTCTGGTCATTGCTCTTCTTCGGTCTGAGAAGCCCTCTGTACGGCCTGATAGGGATAGCGGTCCTTTGGGTGATGATAGCGGCAACGATAATCGAATTCAACAGGATATCGAGGAGTGCGGCATTGCTCCTTGTCCCTTACATACTGTGGGTTACCTTCGCGATGACGCTGAACCTCTCTATATGGGTCCTGAACTGAGGATCCTGCCGTTTCTTAAGTGGTTGGCGCCGTATACCCAGATTGCCAGTTGGCGTTCCATGCTACATTGGTAGCGGTTCCCTGATTATTCTTTCCTGAGTAGTCGTTCGCATTGCCGTTCAGCGGCCACCAACCTACGAGGTGCTGGATATCGACAGGTGCACCTCCGATTCCTTCAAGATAAAGCGTCTTTATTGAAGTATTATCGAGCGAGAGGTTGTATACCTGAACGTTCGATATACTGCCGCCAAAAACCTGGTCCCAAGACGAATTTCCCCCTATGGCCTGTAAACTGCTATAAAAAGAACTCGGATATGAATTGCCACTGCCACTTTTCACTAGAGCGCCGTCATGGTAAAGTTTGAAGGTTCCTGTGCTATCCCATGTCGCAGCGACCTGATACCAAGTGTTATAGCCAAATCCGGTATTCTGCCAATACACGTTATACTGCACGTCCGAATCGGTGAAGACTCTAAAGTAATATTGGTGACTCGAATCAATGATCATATCATAGTCTTTTGCAGCACCGTCTGCTCCGCGAGCCCATAAGAACTCTCTGCCAGCAGGAGAAATCTCTGAAAACCACAAGACAACAGTGCCTTACGTTACTTGCTGATTAGCGGCTGGAGACGAAACATAGCCATTGTTTCCGTTGAACTTACCAACATACTTCGGAATGATGTTGCTGCATTGCCCTGCGAGTGACGTCTGCGCCGCAGTCCTAACTACCTGGCAAGATCCCGGAGTCGCAGTCGGTTGAAGGCTTCCAGAGTTGAATATACCCAAAGAATAAAGAGAGACCATGACAATCGCAATCGCCAATATCGCCCAACCGTATGTCATCAGGTATTCCATCGCTGATTGGGATTTTCCCATCATAATATCACGTAGTAGGTGCTGTATACCCAGATTGCCAGTTGGCGTTCCATGCTACATTCGTAGCAGTCCCTTGGTTGTTGTTTCCTGAGTAATCGTTTGCGTTGCCGTTCAGCGGCCACCAAGCGACAAGATGCCTTATGTCGATCGGCGCCCCTCCTATCCCTTCCTGGTAGAGCGCCTTTACAGAGGAATTGTCAAGAGAGACGTTATAGACCTGGAGGTCTGCCATTATGCCGTTAAGCGGGTTTGCATTTGTAAGATACTTGCCCAGTCCAAGGTCGAAAGTATTGTATATGAGGCCAAGAGAATCTGACTGGCTGTTCTGCAGTTGCCCATCCACATATATGGAGAGCTTACCATTTCCTCTGGTACCAACCAGCTGATGCCACTTTCCATCTGAAACATTCGACGTCCCGTTGATGTATATCAACGACAAGGCAGTATCCCTGAGCACAAGCCTTGCTGTGCTGGTGTTTGAGTCCACAAGAGCCCAGAATGATGTCGAGCCGCCGTATTTGCTCATGAGCGTCTCAGTGTTCCCGGTCGGTGTTATCCTTATCCACCCCTCCAGCGTTAGCGTGTTGGCGTTCTGCAGGCTTGCACTGTTCTTGACCGTTATGTAGCTGCTCGCTCCGTTGAACTTCCCGACGTACTTAGGTATCAGGTTGCTGCACTGTCCAGCAAGACTCGTCTGCGCTGCTGTTTTAACAACTTGGCAAGATCCAGGAGTCGCAACAGGTTGCAGATTCCCGCTGTTGAATATTCCTAATGAGTACAAGGATACCATGACTATGGCGATGGCGAGGATCGCCCATCCGTAGGTCATGAGGTACTCCATCGCGCTCTGCGACTTCCTTTTGCCCTGCATCAGATTTGAATCGCAAAGAAGCTTATTATTCCTTGTCCGCACCATTTGCAAAAACTTAAACGCCTTCACATTCACATTATAAGCGCTTCATATTGGTAGTGCCGATGTTTTTTGGGAAAAAGGAGACTGAATCCATAGCTTTGGAAGACCTTGAGGAGCTTCTTGAATCGCTGTTCGAGAGGAAGCTGGGTAGCCTTGGTTCCAGGGCAGCAGCCATAGCCAGCGAGCTAGCCGGCTCGAAGTCCGGATTCAGCGATGAGTGCGACATGCTTGAAAGGCTTGAAGCAGAACCCTACGTTGAGGAGCTGTGGTCGCCCAACATAGGCTCGATAAAGGGGCAGAAGGCGATATACGCAAGGACGCTGAGGCAGATCAATGACAGATTATCGCTTGAGGCAGACGAGGCTCTCAATACCTATGACAGGTACAGGGCAATGCTGCAGGATATCGGGCAGGCAAAGGAGAGTATGCTCAAGGCGAACGCAGACTTCAAGCTCATCCTTTACTGCTATTCAAAGCACCTCAACGGCTTCAAGAGGAGGTTCTCTTCAATGGAGCGCCTTGAGTCATCGCTGAGGAAGGAGCTGGATTCAAGGTCAAGGGAAGCATCTGAATACTCGGAAACAAAGGAAGCGATCTCAAAATTGAGACTTATGACAGAGGAGCTGCAGGTCCTCAATGAGGGCATAAGCGCAGTGAGCAGCAGCCTCGAAGGCAAGGACAGTGAAGCCAATCCGGATGTCCATGAGCGCATCTCGAAGGAGCTTTCAGGCAAGCAGGAAGAGCTCTCAGCAGTAAAGACAGATATCTCAAGGATACGTTCCAGGATGGATGAACTGACCCTTCCATTGGAGAGGCCCTCCAAGAAGCTGGACCACCTGTCTGCAAGAAGGAGGAAGCTGCACGACTTCATAGCTGATCCCTTGGGCAGCATCGCAAGCGATGAGGATTACGATGAGTTCAGGGCGATGCTCACGGAGCTGAAGGAATCCCTGGACAAGGGTACGGTTGATGTCAAGAACAGGGGCACTGCTCTTAACGCGATAGAAGAGCTCTCGAACATGGACATACGGGAGAAGGCAGCGAGCCTCAGGCAGTCCATGGAGAGGAAGACGGCACTAGAGGAGGAAATCAGGATACTAACACAGGCGCTGGCAGACACGCAGGATGAGATGAAGGCGAAGGAGAGGTCATCGAGGGACAGGGAGGGCATGAGGCAGAAGGAGAACGAGACAATGCATTCAAGGGAAGAGGCAAAGAGAAAGGTAGAGCGACTCTTCGAGACATACTACCGCAAGCGGATATCGATAAAGATGGGATAAAACTTTAAACCTCTTGTCTTCCCTCGTTTTGGATTAAAATCTGGTTTTATATCGGAAAAAAGAGAGAGCGACGAAGGGCTTTAAACGGGGGGATTAAAGATAAAAAGCGTAATCT
>JAGWHD010000039.1 GCA_028866995.1 Microcaldota archaeon | reverse complement strand
CATATACAGGATAGCGATCTCCAACGTCTCCCTGACGACACCATACTGCACCCCCAATCCCGGTTTCGGCTGCGAATACTACTCGATAAACAATAGCGGCGGCGTACTCGCGTTGAGGCTGTCTCAGGCTATCGGCTCGCAGATAACGATAAACGGAGTGTCGTGCTCGACGACCCAGAACGACACAGGAACGGGGCCCAAGTACGGAAACGTGGGCACAACAAACAACGCCATATTCTATCCGACAGGCAAGCAGCCAGGGGGGAGGATAATGTACAGCGACAACTACACGATACTGTACGCTTATTGCTACGATTCCTCAGGGATAACGAAATACCCAAAGGGCACGCCTTTCACAGGCTATGTCTGGGTAAATTACACGATACAGAACTATGTGCCGCAGACGCAGAGGGTGCTGATAGTCTCTACGGTATTCACGTGACTACGGCTCGATCTTCCTGAATAGGTACTCGCCCTTCTTTATCTTTCCATTGAATGTGCCGAACTTGGCGTCCTTGAGCGTACCATGCCCCACTCCAAGCTGCAGATTCAGCTTTTCAGAAGTGTCAGGCATGAAAGGCGATATCA
>JAGWHD010000038.1 GCA_028866995.1 Microcaldota archaeon | reverse complement strand
GGAGTGAGCACGGTCCTCTCTGGATTCGGCAACCTCGTCGGCATGCTGCCCTGGGCGTACCAGGTCTGGGGGCCCGCCACTCCATTCGTCAACTATCTCATAGACAATGTGTTTTACGTAGTCATCAATTTCCTGCTGTTCATCCTTGACCTGATAATACTGTACCCTGCTGTCGATTCTATAGCAAGGGCGCGGGGAGGGACCATAAGGTTCGAGCTTGGAGGCAAGCTGAGGCTGGCATGATGTTTGGAACACTGCTGCAGAGCACGCTTTACCAGAACTACTGCACTTTTGGGGGAGTCAACACAAACAACTGGATAGGCATATGCATCCTGGTATCGATGATCATGCTCATGATAGGCGGCGCCATATACGGGCTCAGCGAACTGTTCCCCGCGGCGCTGAAGGAGAGGCTCAAGGGTTCCGCAAGGGTCGAGATCTTCCAGGCAGTCCTGAGCGTCATAATAGTGGCGATCATAATAGCGTTCGCGATGTCGATGTGCAGCATCGCGCAGGCGATAACGTCGAACACGTCAACGCAGGTGTTCACGGGCATCTCGTACAATGACCCGATAAGGTTCGCGCTGGCTTACATGAGAGACCTCCTGTTCAC
>JAGWHD010000037.1 GCA_028866995.1 Microcaldota archaeon | reverse complement strand
CCACCAAGCCCTATCACCAAAATCCTCGGCTTTTCGTAGAGCAGGGGCAGGGGCAGGAAGTAGTCATGATAAGAATGGGTATAAGGATGCTCGCTGTCTAGCATCGAATATACAATGCCGTTGTATTTCAGATAGGACATGCTGCCCTTCCTGGTTATCGTTATCGTGTATTCGTCCTTCCTCCTCCTGTATTCCTCCTTCTCGGGAACGAAAAGGCCCTGCCCGGAATCGAAGATGCCCATGATCTGAGATGCCTTTTCAGTATTATATTTGTTATCAATCAGAGCGGAGAAAATCAGCTGGTAGGCTGCGTGTATCCTGACTGCCAGTTCGCGTTCCAAACCATATTTGTGGCATTGCCCTGATTATTGTTTCCTGAATAGTCGTTCGCATTGCCGTTGAGTGGCCACCACGCGACAAGATACTGCACAGCAATGGGCGCGCCCCCTATGCCTTCTTTGTAAATAGCCTTTATCGTTGTGTTATCAAGTGATGCATTGTATACCTGAATGTTTGCAATATAACCTATAGCGTACTGGCCTTGCCCATTCATTATCTTGCCTACATCCGAAGGATCGGATCCTGGCAAGGCTGTATTAAGCGCAGATCCTAGG
>JAGWHD010000036.1 GCA_028866995.1 Microcaldota archaeon | reverse complement strand
CGTACATGGTCAGTCTGGTAACCAATGGTACGGTACCGAACGTTGTCGCTGGAAGCGGCACAGCGAATACCATAAAAGGTTACATGGGCAACGCAACCTTCCTGGCCTACAACGCCAACCTTGCCAGGTCCCTCGGCATAGCATCAGGCAACATCAATGTGACGGAAACGAAGCCGATAATCACGCAACTCAGCCCTTATACCTTGTCCATGACGTATACCGAGACAGTGAGCATAAACAACAGCGGGACGTATCTCACCTACCCGGTTACGGTTAACGCATCGATATCTTTGAACGGAACCCCTGATCTTTATTATGCGCAGCAAGGCGTGCTCAGGTACATAAGGTTCAGCAACATGTCGAACCTCAGCAGCGTAATAGGCAACACCTATGCGACGAACGGCAGCTACTCCTTCGCGTACGGCACTTTATACAAGGTTGCAGCAGGCGCAAGCTCGTGCCCCACAGCCAGCAATTCCCTGATACTTTTCACTGTCAACGCGGTGAACCTGCACGGTTGCGAGATTAACTTTGGAGGGCTTATAACGTACGGAGGCACGAATACAATAACCGAGGCGCCTACAGTGCCATATCTGTTCTATCCTCCTTCAAGCA
>JAGWHD010000035.1 GCA_028866995.1 Microcaldota archaeon | reverse complement strand
GCCTGTCCTGAATTTGTCGAAGGGCTCGATGCGAACGGAATCGAATCCAATGGTCTTGTCGATCAGCCCGCAAGTTGCGCCTTGCTCACCGTGCCGATTGTCTTGTCGATGAGCTGAGTCAGTTGCGTCTTGCTCACCGCGCCGATCTGGGTCGCCTCGACCTTGCCGTTCTTGAAGATCATCAGGGTCGGGATGCCGCGCACGTTGTAGTTGCGCGGAGTCTTCTGGTTGTGGTCGATGTTGATCTTGGCCACCTTCAGCTTGCCCGAATAATTCTGCGCGACCTCGTCGAGGATCGGCGCGATCATCTTGCACGGCCCGCACCATTCGGCCCAGAAATCCACCAGCACCGGCTCGCTGGACTTGAGCACCTGTTCGTCGAATTGGTCGTCGCTGATCTGGGCAATGGCAGTGCTCATCATGTTCTCCACGGGTGAGAGCGGCGTCACGGCCGCCCTTGGGCTATAATAATCGGATTGCGCGGCGTCGCCGCGCGCAGGTTCGGCCGGCGGGCGCGTCATTTGAACCCAAGCGGCGGTTCCGATCAAGTTGGGCCATTCGCCCCATCATTCAAGCCGGGCGCGACACCGGTAATCATCCAGGCCCGGAGTGGCCGCAGTCTTCAT
>JAGWHD010000034.1 GCA_028866995.1 Microcaldota archaeon | reverse complement strand
AGCCTTCTTGGCCATAAAGCCTATTTTATATTGGTGCTCTTATATATTTATGGATTTTACTGACTGATTCGATGAGGATAGCGATTGTGAACATAACCAAGCCTGTTCATGGAACCGGCGATGGAATGACTGAATACACGTACCAGCTGATCAAGAACCTCAGAATGGAAAAAGGGGTATACGTGGATTCGTTTTATGCACTGGATGAGACCCGCAGGGTTAACACGATTGGCTTGGTTTCGGCGCAGAGCGGGCTTGGAAGGATAACGCTGAAAATCCTGGACGGGAAGTACGATGTAGTTCACATAACAAACCAGGAGGCTGGAGCGGTGGCGAGGATCCTGAAACAGAACGGCTGCAAGGCGAAGATCCTGACAACTGTGCACGACACCATGAGGTTGAGGAGCGATCTTCATAGGGGGTTCAAGCAGAGAATTTACAATTATATCGTGAAGCGCCATATCCTTAATGCGATAGATTATTCGGACAAGCTGATATTCGACGAGCCGAAGACAGTTAAGGAGCTCCAGGCTTTCAGGGGTTTTAGCAGGTATAGGGTAATTCTCCTTGGAGTCGATGAAAGATTTATGGCAAAGAAGGCAAGGAAGGCGAAGAGCAAGGAATTTGTCGTAGGCTA
>JAGWHD010000033.1 GCA_028866995.1 Microcaldota archaeon | reverse complement strand
CGTTATCCTGTTGCGCTCCAGCTCAACAGCTGTCCTGTGGTACCTGTCCTTCCTTGAATCGCTCCTAACAAAACCCTCGACAGAATTCCCGTCGAATCCGGTAACGATGACGGTCCTCGAATTGTTCATGAAGAGCGCCCTCGCCTTTATCTCCTCGTACTTATAGAGAAGAGGCCTCGGCCCCTTCCTATAGCTACTCATTCATCTCAACGTTTCCAAGTATGACGTCAAAATGGACCTCGCTCTTCCCCTTTCCCCCGGTCCTCCTGAAGTGCACCTCCTTCATGTGCTTCAACGCTCCCCTTACCCCCTTTACCTCGTTCCTTCCGCACAATCTGCAGTCGAAGCTGTCGTTTCCTCTGGATACGAAGAACTGCCTGAAGAACCTCTCGTAGTCGCTGCCCTTAGGCATCAAAGACACCCAATTATATATCAGCATACGGATATATCTAATGAACTGAAAGCATGGGCAGGCACACAGGAGGCGCCGACGAAATCAGGCATGTCGAGATAAGGGTAGGGCAGATAGTGCTTGACGGGGATCTCTCAATTCCTGCAGGCGCAAAGCGACTGGTGCTGTTTGCGCACGGAAGCGGCAGCAGCAGGCTGAGCCCCAGGAATAGGCTCGTTGCCGGGGCATTGAA
>JAGWHD010000032.1 GCA_028866995.1 Microcaldota archaeon | reverse complement strand
GTTGAGGTCGTCGGCCAGCGCGTCAAGTACGTCGGTCGGCGGCGACAGGCCCGTCGCCACGTCGTAGAGGCGCTCGCCCGGATCGAACTTCTGCAGCGCGTTGTAGAAGCGGTCGAGCTCGACCCGCGCCTGGCGCAGCCCGTCCTCGGTGACGTCGAGCGGTGCGCGGTAGTGCGTCTTGAGCAGCAAGAGCCGGATCGCCTCGGCCGGCCACTTGGCCAGGAGGTCGCGCACGGTGAAGAAGTTGCCGAGGCTCTTCGACATCTTCTCGCCGTTCACGGTGAGGAAGCCGTTGTGCATCCAGACTTTCGCCAGCGGGTGATCGTGGTGGGCGCTTTCGCTTTGTGCGATTTCGTTTTCGTGATGGGGGAACATCAGGTCGATGCCGCCGCCGTGGATGTCGAAGGTCTCGCCGAGGTACTGCATCGACATGGCCGAGCACTCGATGTGCCAGCCCGGCCGCCCCGGCGCCGCGATCCCGCAGGGCGACGGCCAGGACGGCTCGCCCTTCTTGGACGGCTTCCACAGCACGAAATCCATGTCGCCGCCCGCCTCGACCTTGGGACCGCCATCGTCTTTGGCGTCGCGGCCGGAGCCATGCGGCCCGAACGCATAGGTCTTGGCGCCCGACCATTCCTTGAGCGGC
>JAGWHD010000031.1 GCA_028866995.1 Microcaldota archaeon | reverse complement strand
CTGGCGGCCGGCGACATCGTCATCGACGGCGGCAACACGTTCTGGCGCGACGACCTGCGCCGCGCCAAGGCGCTGAGCGCCCGGGGCATCCATCATCTCGACGTCGGCACCTCGGGCGGCATCCTCGGCCGCGAGCGCGGCTACTGCCTGATGATCGGCGGCGAGAAGCCGGTGATCGATCGGCTCGACCCGATCTTTGCCGCGCTCGCGCCCGGCCGCGGCCGGATTCCGCCTACGCCGCACCGCGACGGCCGCGATCAGCGGCCCGAGCGGGGCTATCTCCATGCCGGCCCGCCGGGTGCCGGCCATTTCGTCAAGATGGTGCACAACGGCATCGAATACGGCTTGATGCAGGCTTATGCCGAGGGCTTCGATATCCTGCGCCACGCGGCGTGCGCCGATTTGCCAGCGGGGCATCGGATGGAGCTCAACGTCGCGGATATCGCCGAGGTGTGGCGGCGCGGCAGCGTGATCTCGTCCTGGCTGCTCGATCTGATCGCCGCGGCGCTGGCTGAGGATTCCGCGCTCGCCGGCTTCAGCGGCTACGTCGAAGACTCGGGCGAGGGCCGCTGGACGATCGCGGCGGCGCTGGCCGAGGCGGTACCGGCCGAGGTGCTGTCGGCCGCGCTCTACACCCGCTTCCGCTCG
>JAGWHD010000030.1 GCA_028866995.1 Microcaldota archaeon | reverse complement strand
TAAGGGACTCTTACAATCTCCAGGCCGGCAACGTGAAGAAGGCCTTCAACGGCCTTGTCGCGCGCAACGGCGAGATAGTCTTCAAGTCCATCGATGCCGCAAGGGCGTTTGCAGACTGTTACGTGGCGGACATACGGGAGAGCTATGCTGCCCCAGAGAACCTCCTCAGGTATCATCTGCTGGGCAGCGCGCTCAAGTACGCGATAGACAACAAGGTCATAAGCATGGGAGACCTGCACAAGGACGAGAAAACAGTCATGGAGAAGATAAACCATTCCGGAAACGAGACTGCAGCGCAGATGCTCAAGGCATCCCTTGGAAGGCTGAAGTTCTCCGTCTCCAATGGCAGGGGCGTGCTCCTGAAATACAAGCTGAGGTACGTAGACCCGAAGTTCATCCATGGGGACAGGCTTGAGAGGCTCAGCTCCGCAGACCCTGAATACTCTAAGATAATAAGCGAGGAGAAGGAGAGGCACGCCAGGGGGGTCTACATAGAGATGATTAAATAAAAAGGCTCAATCTCGATGCGCTTTACAAGGCGATGAGGAAAAGGTTCGGCTTCAGGGATTGGTGGCCGGGGGACACCAAGGACGAGATAATAATAGGCGCCAGGCTCACGCAGCAGGCCTCATGGTCCAACGTGGAGAA
>JAGWHD010000002.1 GCA_028866995.1 Microcaldota archaeon | reverse complement strand
TCGTGCGACGTACTCAGGCCGCGCTACTCATTCCGGCATATCTAAAATTGCTACGCTTACGAGGCTGTCACTCTCTATGGCGGTTTTTTCCAAAACCTTCTACTCGCATTCCCAGACTAATCTGACCACATCTACCAACATTTGCACATTGGAATTCGGTTTGCCCTCCTTGCCTTTCGCTCGTGTTACTCAGCAAATCTCGTTTGATTTCTCATCCTGCGTCTACTAAGACATTTCAGTTCGACGCGTTGGCTCACGGCACTATTCATGCCGTGTGATTCGGAAATCCCGGGTTCAAAGATCGACATGCATCTACCCCGGGCTTATCGCAGCTTGCCACGTCCGTCATCGCTGCTGGAGCCAAGCCATCCCCTAGGTGGCTTATAAAAATCTTGACAAGCTCACTTCTCCTCAAATCAACCGTCAATCAGACGGTATCACGATTGTAATTAAGGCCTATCCTCTGCAGAGTCTTCGGGAGATGGCATATGCTATCTCCTTCATTTTTCATCAAGCTGTGATAAAACACGCTCTCAAAACATGAAGCCTCTACAAGCTCATGCTGGCCATAACTGCACCGGAATACATAAACCATTAATCTTTATAAAGCTTGTTTAAATAGGCGGGCAATCAGGGCAACGCCCGAAACCGTCAAATAGGCCTCATCGCGGCTCAACCCAGGCAGCATCAGCGTGCTGTTCAGGAGATGAGCAACTGCAAACAACGTTTAAATAGATTCACGGGCAGGTATCATCATGACGGCTGATGGCGTCAGGCACAAATCAAGGAAGTTCCAGTCAGCAATAGAGTACGTGAGCGTATACGCCTGGGTCCTTCTCGGCGTAGCTGTCTTCATATTCGTGGCCTATACTGCCGTATCGTCCAACATCACGCCTGTGCAGCAGTCCTGCTACATAACCCCCGGGCTCACCTGCATGCAGGCACTCGTCGTCTCCAACGCGATGGGCTCTAAGGCGATCATCCTCTTCCAGAACAACCTAGGCATAAACATGCAGATGCCTTCAAACTCGTTCTCCTTCGCCGATCCCACCTCATCCAACATATACGCGGGCACATGCTATCCTGTGAACGCGCTCCCAGGCAGCATAGTCACATGCACGGCTACGCTCAGCGGCTACCAGCAGCAGCCATCCGGCACTCAGCTCAACCCGAAGTTCAGCATAAACTACATACTCTGCGACCCGGTCTGCGGCCAGTCAGTATTCAACACGACCGGCACAGCCACGATATACTCCTCTTCGGGCAACCTCCTGCTAGTCACGCTCAACACCAACCCTCCTGAGGGCAAGCTCTCGGTCGACGGGGTATCGTACGCGAACGGAACGACCCTATACCTGATACAGAACAGGACCTACTACCTGTATGCCATACCTCCGACAGGCTACGGCTTCTCGAGCTGGGGGACCACCAACCTCATCTCCGTAGACTCGCAGCAGCAGTCAGCGAAGGCCACGGCGCAGTCCATAGGCACCATCACAGCCAACTTCCACTTCATAGCAGGCTCAACGCTGCCCACAACCTCGACCACGACATCCACGACAACTACGTCGACAACGACAACCACTACCTCAACGACATCCACCTCGACCACAAGCACCGCCAGCACGACAAGCGCGGCATCGACTACCGCTTCGACAACAGCGTCTACTACAGCATCCACCACAGCGTCTACAACCTCCACCGTTCTTAACGACTGCAGCGGAGGCGCCCCGAACAGGGTATCATGCAGCCAGTCCCTTGGCTGCGGATATGACGGATGCCCAGCGTACCAGTCTGGCTACGCCACATGGACCTGCCAGGGATACGGCAACGTCCAGTGCGGCAACAACGGCGGCTGCAACTACGGCTGCAGCACCGGCTACAGCGTAAGCTGCCAGGACAACGGCGCATGCTGCACATATGCGAACGGCTGCCCCAGCTGCACCGGCGGAACCTGCGTTGTCAGCGGCTCCGAGTGCGGCAGCAGCTGCGGCTATCCGGACTGCTGCGGATACTGTTCAAGTTCATGCTAAGGTCATCGAATGGCTGAATACGACGACATCTTCGCTGAAGGAAGGAAGGGCTATGTGCCCATGCTTGTGGCCGCAGCGATCATGCTCATAGTAGCGGTAAGCGCATACTACTACATAGCATCAAGGCCACAGGCTGTCGTCGAGACAAGCGTCATAACGTATCCTACCACCACCTACGTGCCTCCACCGTTCGGAACGAACATGTCGGTCCAGTGGGTCGACATAAGCCCATCAAGCCCTTACGCTATCAACTCATCGTACATAAGGAACTCAACATCCAACTACTCCCTGGTGCAGGCCATACAGTACGCCTCTCCGATGTTCTATGGGCCTGGCGCCCTCACCGCGTATGACAGCCTCATAGGCAACCCCCAGTTCGAGATACTTGCGAACAACGCGATGCCCGTTAACGAACTCGCACTGAAGTACCCCAACACCATACTAGAGGTATGGGCGTACGCGGAGCCGTTCAACACGACCGCAAGCGCAATCGCGATGTTCGAGTACATGTCCAGCACGCACCAGGAGCTGAACCAGTCAGAAGCCTCGGCGATAGATCCGCAGATAGGCAGCAGCTCAATACTCCTTACATACAACTCGATCCAGGGGGAGCTTTCTCCAATGACGCTGTACATGGTGTTCTTCGTCAAGAACAGCACATTCGTGCAGATGGGCGCGTGGATGCCGAAGAACTCGACTCCTGATCAGGTAATCTCGATAGCGAGGGAGTACGCCCAGAACCTTCCGTAAGGCCTGTCAAGGAAGAAGGGAGTTCACAGGTATCGTCAGTATCCTGCCGTCCATGCTGCCCATTATCAGGTAGTTGTTGGTCACTACCATCTCGCTGGAGAGATGCGGCCCTCCCGTGTCAATAGTCCTGATCAGCTTCCCGTCGTTCGCGTCAATGGAATAGACGATACCGTTGTCGTTGACTATCGCGAGATAATGCCCTCCGAAGACCGTCGGATTCGCTTCCGATGGCCCTGTATTGAAGGTCCAGAGCACCTTGCCGTCGCTCACGTTTATCGCGAACAGCACCCCGTAGAAGTTCGAGTCCGCGAAAGCCACGCCGTCGAGTATCGTTATCGGCGACATGGTGTTCTCGGTGAAGTTGGTCCTCTGCGCCATCATCGTGAGGTTGCTCACTGGCTCCGGCTTCGGCAGAGATGTCTCGTTCACGAACCACAGTATCTTGCCCGTGCTAGCGTTGACCCCTATTATCGTCGGGTTGTCGTAGTCGCTCTTGTAAAGGTATCCTGTCACAACAGTTCCTTTCCAGAACGCGGCGCAGACATCGTTGATGCCGCCCAGAGCCCATTGCTCCAGAGGAAGGGTCCAGAGGAGGTTGCCATTGGTCGCGTTCATCGCCATGAACCTGTAGTCGTTGCCGCTGCCATTCGCTCCCCGCGACCCAGCGCCGAAGTAAGCCACGCCGTCTACGAGGAGAGGCGACGAGAGTATGTCTGGCACGTGGATGTAGGTGCTGTGCAGCACCGTACCGCTGCTGGCGTTTATTATCATGGCCCAGCCTGTCGCAGGCTCTATCAGGTTGCCGTTGTAGAAGGCAGGGGTCGGCATCTCAGGGCCATCTGTGCTGAAGTTCCATATTGTCTCGCCTGTGGTCGCGTTTATCGCGAACATGCCGTTGACCTCGTTAAGGTACTCCGGCTTCGGCACCTCGGCGTTGTTGCCCTCGCCGATGTATATGACATTGTCCACCACTATCGGCTGCCCCATTATCTGGTTCGGGAACTCGCGCTGCCAGTTTATCCTTCCAGTGCTCATGTTGATCGACATGAGCCCTCCTCTTGCAAGGTCGTATCTCGCCCTCTCCAGCACGTAGAGGTTGCCCATGGTGGTGATTATCAGGTTGCCGTTGTACAGCGTAGGGGTCCCTATTATCGCCGAACCGACGTTCATGTCCAGGTAACTGACATTGGTGTCTACGTAATAGACGTGGCTGGAGTTGTAGTCGTACTGGTAGATGTTGCCGCCGGCGTTGGAGCCCGCATGCTGCGGCTGCGAAAGCATGGTGTGGCGCATGGAGTATGCTGACACAGAGAGGATTATCGCGAAGAGCAGCATGGCCTGCAGCGCAGTCCAGAGCATGTTGTTGCCAGCCATCGGAACCAAAGGTATGTATGCATGATAAACAATAATAAATGCAACACCCAAATCCATTATCGGGGCATAGATGAGCATGAGAGCAGCAACATTACTCCTCCTGTCAGTTGCCGTTGCCGTCGCAATGGCTCCGGGAGCTTGGGCTTCGGGCGCACAGTGCAGCTACACAGCAGCATCGACGAACTCGTCGTACGTGGCAACCGATTCGTCCTGCACCTCGTTCAACGTGACATTCCAGAAAGCGGCATACAATGCAAGCTTCACATGCGCTGGCTCACAGCTCGATAACGCATCGACACTGACTTTCGAGAGCGGTTCCTTCGCCACCGTCTACAACTGCAGCCTCAACGGCGCGAGCATAGTCATGCACAACGGCTCCAATGCCAGGCTGATAGGCTCCACAAACTCATCGTTCGTGCCGAAATTCATCGGCACTAACTCCAGCATAGACGTGGGGTACTACTTAGACCTCAACGTCTTCGAGCCGTTCAACCACAGCTCGATAGACGCGTTCGGAGAGAGAGTAGCCGGGTTCGGCTACGTGATACCGCTGATGAACAACAGCGTGAAGCTGAACAACACGCAGCTGCAGATGGAGCTATCGGACGGACAGGAGATAAACAACACCATATCCAACCTGTCAAGGATCGTGCCCTTCGGCGTATACAACCAGTCGGAGTCGGAGGTATACAACAATGCGCTATACGGCCCTGGTGCGCCTCTGTCCTATGGCACAATCGTGGGCACCAGAAGATTCATCGTGCCTGCCTACACGCTGACGGGCAACGGCACAAGAAGCTACAATCCTTATGCTGTGGAATACTCGTTCCTGGCATACGACCAGCTTGTCATGTTCAAGGTCAATGTGACGAGGAACATGAACATCACGCCGATATACATAGAGCCGCTGTTCCCCAGGTTCAACTTCAACAACATACCTGACAACGGCAAGCGCAACATGACCATATGGTACCTGCTCGCGATACCTCCGCAGGATGCGGCATGGAACTTCACCTCATGGGTCTACAGGTACAACTCCAACTACAGGTTCACCCCGAACCCGCTCAACACGAGCATAGGCGACGTCGCGGCCCTCTGGGACATCTTCGACTTCCCGTCAAGCACGCCGACGCACGACCTCCAGAACGGGACAAGGATCTACATCCTCAACTACAGCACGGACATAGGCCTAGGCCTCAACTCGTCGATAATGCTGCTCAACGGCGTCATACCTAACGTCGGCTCATTCATAGAGGACTCCACGACGCCGTCGTTCAGCTTCGGCCTCTCGTACTGCAGCAGCGTCTGGAACCAGAGCTACCCGTACACGTACGTTAACCATGCAGGCAGCTACACCATGGCATCTGACCTCATGCCGCTGCAAGCCCCTGCGGTACCGATACTCGTGAACTCGAGATGCGGTGTAGGGCTCTACCTAAATGGCACAGACATGGCCATAAACTGCAACGGCCACACCATAAACGACAGCAGGGAGGGCATAATCATAAACGGGTCGCAGAGGATCCTGATAAGCAACTGCAGGATCGTCGGCAACGGCTTCAACATTACAAACTCGAGCAACGTCAACGTATACAACACCAGCATAACCCCAGGAATCGGGGCGAGCGCCTACGGCATAAAGGTCGGTGGCTCGTCCAACATCGCATTCTACAACGTGACCATCGCAAACGGCTACGACAACGCTTTCTCGTCAAAAGGCTCGAGGTTCGTCAACTTCTTCAACGGCACCGGCATCAGCCAGGGGCCAGATCTCCCGACAGCGCCTTATCTCGGGTCCAAACGCCTCAACACGGCCATCTTCATACTGACATCAGGCCTGATAATCATAGCGTACGCCTACCTGGCCCTGATGAACAGGATAAGCAAGAGGGCAAAGCATGGCAGGTCAAGGAGAAGGAGGGGATGAGCGATGCCGTTCCTGCTTCTGCATAGCCTGTTCTACAACCTCTTCCTGCCTTTCTACAACCACTTCAGCACCATCTTCTTCGCCTATTACGTCGACATAGCAATAATCCTCGCAGTCGCCATCGCCATAGCGTTTGGGCAGCTCTCTGCCCCTTTCTCAAGGATAAGAAGGGGCCATGCCTACCATCTTGCGCTCCTTCTTGCCGCTTTCCTCGCTCTCGAGCTGCTGTTCGTGCAGCCCTACCACCTTCTGTACAACGACGAGTACATCTACATGAGCATGGCCAAGACGATGCTCACAGACCACCTGTTCGGCATATGCAGCTTCTCCACGGCGGTGCACTGCGTGCCCGGCACCTTGGGGTTCTTCCATCAGCCTGGAGAATGGCCCGTGCTTCTCGCTGGCGCATTCTCCATATTCGGGATAAGCCCCGGAACGGCATACTCGCTGACGCTGCTACTGTCTGCGCTCTCGATAGTTCTGCTGTTCATGATCGCGTATCTCCTCTTCAACGATGAGCGCAGGGCATTGGCCTCATCCGTGGCTTTCGCCTCCATACCCTTGTTCATGAGCTATTCAAGGACCTCGATAGTGGACATTGCCGCGTTCGCCGCGCTGCTCCTGTCGATACTCGCTTTCATCGTCTACTCTAGGCAGAAGAGCCTCAGGACCGGGCTGGTGGCGATGCTCTCGGCGCTCTTCATGCTCGGCACGAAGATAGACATGGTATACGCGCTGCCCTTGCTTGCCATGATCCTGCTGCTGGGAAGAGGGTGGCTCAGGCACAGGACGATGAGGGCGAACCTGCTCAAGGGCGCAGCGCTCCTTGCAGTTGCCGCTGTGGCGATAGTACCGCAGCTCGGTTTCCTGTACTACGCGCAGCAGGACAGTTTCGGCTCAGCTGTCAACTTCGGCCAGAGCAAGTTCAGCGCGCAGAACTTCAACGAGAACATATTCAACAACACGGTCTTCTGGCTCGGGGCATTCAACAGTGTCCGCAACAGCGGCTCAGGGGTCTACAGCTTCACCTACCATGCTGAGTTCCCGATAACAGTGACTGCATTCGCTTTCATCGGCGCGCTTGCGATGCTGGCCTACGGCAAGAGGAGGGAGCTGGCCATCGTCCTTGCGTGGTTCCTGATAACGTTCGTCTTCTATACCGCTTACTATGCCGGCAACGTTACATACGGCCTCGGGGCCGACGTAAGGTACTTCATAGGCTGCTTCGCAGCCCTGTCGCTTCTCGCAGGCTACGGCTTCATCGGAGCGTACGACTGGCTGAAGTCCAAGGCATCGTCAGGAAGGAGGAAGAGGAGCGGGGCGATGAACCCCTACGTGCTCGCTGCTCTGTCTGTCATTCTCATGTCAGTGCCAGCCATCCAGTTCCTTACGATAACTGCGCAGCCCTCATCTTCTATAGCTACGTACGCAGGGGAGCGCGCAGAGGAGTCCTTCCTGCTCGCCAATTACCAGAAGGTTCCGGCAAATTGCACTGTCATAACGTTCAAGCCCCCTTTCTGGTACGTGATGAACAGGAGCGACATATACACAACATGGGTAAACGACAGCAGGTACAGCGGCACGCTTGCCAACATGTCCAGCTGCCTCTACTTCGACTACGACATAGACTGCTACATAGGCGTCAGGTCAGGCACCGTATACTCCAACACGGCGAACGAGTGCAGGAATCTCATGGACAGGTACACGATGCAGGAGGTAGCGTCGCAGAACTACAGCGGCTATACGTGGGATACGTCATGGCGCATCTACAGGATAACGGGAGCTGCCAACGCCTCAGGCTAAGGCTTGTAGTATATGTTGCCGCTGTTCTGCAGGTCTACTATGCTCCTGTTTCCAACAGCCGAATAGACGTCCTTGTATAGCTGAAGGCCGCACAGCGACGGGTCGAAGGCCCACGGCTCGTCGACTGTCCAGAGGTTGAAGCTGTTTATCAGCCTCAGCGCGCTGCCCGAAGGCACTACCACATACGTATTGTTGTAGAGGCCGCTGCAGCTCTCTATGGGGACTGTGCCGTAGACTCCGCTCCCGTACTCTATGAACGCGATGTCCTTCGGATACCCAGTATAGTACTCAAGATAGAAAGGTATCAAGGCGGGGGCGTAGACTATCCTCCCGTGTATGCCAGGTATGGACATTATCTCCTGCGCCATGACCCTCGGATACAGCATCGTGTTGTAGTTGTATAGGTATATGTAGTAGTCAAGCGGCAGCGACGTCGCTACGAGCAGCGCAATAGCCAGCGCCGCGGCCATCATGCCCAGGCGCGCGCCATTGACCCTGAACCTCGACAGCCTTGAGAGCGCGATGCCCAGGACCAGCATCTCAGGAAGCGCGGCAAGCGTCGTGAACCTCATGAGCTTGTATATCGGGAAATAGTGCGTTATGCTCATGCTGCCGAACTCCATGTACAGGACTATGAAGGCGGCCCACGCGAGGGCGAAATAGGAGCGCCTGTCGCGCTTGAGCAGCAGGGGCACTCCGGAGAGCGCAGCCGCGTACCCGAAGAGCCCGACGTCGTTGACGTTGAGGCTGTGCAGCGAGAACATCGATTTCAGTATGCCTGACATGCTTCCTGCGGCTCCGGCTGGGTCCAGGTTCAGCATTCCGAGAAGCGCCCTGGAGAAGCCGTACGGGAAATAGCCCCTGAGATAGAAGTTCAGGCTGGGATCGGTGTAGTATATCTCGAACGGGGCCCCTGCAGCCCTGTAGTAATAATTCGTCAGCGAGATGCCGAAATAGGGGTCGTGCTGCACCGATGCGGACAGGTTGAGCACTCCGAGAAGGTTGACCGCTGTGGCGAGGCCCAGAAGGTACAGGAACGGCCTGTAATCGACGCCCCTGCCATCCGAAAGGCTCCTGACAGTTATAAGCGCTATGTACGCGGCTATGAGGAGGACGTATATCAGGGCGAGCGGATTCGCCAGGTATGCCAGGAATGTCATCATACCGGAGAGCACGTAGAACTTGATGCCCTTGCCCTCCCTCGCGTACATGAACAGCAGCAGCGAAAGGCCTGTGAAAAGCACCATCGGCATCATTGGGCTGTCGTTGGTGCTGTATTCCAGCGAAAGGGGATAGACTGCGAACATCAGAGCCCCGAAGAGCCCCGCCCTCGCGTCGTACAGCCTCCTTCCGAAGACAAAGAGAAGGACAATCGAGAGCAGGTAGCAGATGAAGGTGTAGGCTCCGGCCCCAACGTTGTTGTACCCGAAGATCTTTATGAAGAAGGCGAGCGGGAAGACCATCGCGAGCCTGAGCGAGAATATGCTGTAGTCCTGCATGAATGTGCCGTTGAGTATGCCAGGGACGTACATGGGGTAGTCGAAGTCGTCTCCGTACACGCTTATGCCCTTGAAGAATAGGATGGACAGTGCTGCCCCGGCAAGCAGCACCAGCGCTAGGATATGGTACTGGTACTTTTCCGCGAAATCCTTGCCTGCGCGCCTCTCCAAAGGAACCCCTGCTGACAAGCTATACTTAGGGCAAGGACTATATTAATGCAGCAGCAGCTCCCGGAGCTGAACCTGACTTCGGAAGGCCCTACCAAAGCAATATATAGGTTATTACATGATACAATGGTTAATGGCAGCTTCTAAAAGGCGACATCAGGGAAGGCTCCAGGCTGCTCTGGAGTATCTGCTTACCTACGGCTGGGCCATACTTGCCGTAGCGGCCATAGTCGCCGTAGTCGCGTTCCTTGGACTGTACTCTGCGAGGGCCCCTTCAAAGTGCGTAATAAGCGGTGGCATACAGTGCCAGCAGTCGGCGCTCTCCGAATCGGGAAACCTGACGCTCACTCTCCAGAACACTAATCCTTATCCGATCAAGATAACCGGGCTGGGATGCAACACAGGAAACGTATCCAAGTTCCAGAACCAGAGCATAGTCATAGAATCTGGCTCGTCGGTCGCGTTCACAGTGCAGTGCTACAACGGCAACAAGCCGTACAACGGATCGATAACAGACATACTGGCGGGCACAGTCAAGGTCAACTACACAGAGCCGCAGACAGCGATCAGCCACGTTGTCGCAGGACAGGTGATCCAGACGGTATCAGGCAAGGGCAGCACCACAACGACATCGACCTCTACAACTGTGCTGCCAACCACCACGTCATCGACGATATGCACAGTATCGACCACGTCCACTTCAACGACATCGACCACGTCAACAACAACAACAACCACGACCACGACCACCACGACCACCACGACCATAGCGACCAACGCGGCATCCAATGCAGCCTCTAACGGCGCCAGCAACGGCGCCAGCAACGGCGGCAGCAACGGCGGCAGCAACGGAGGATCGAACGGCGGTTCCAACGGTGGCTCCAACGGCAGCAGCAACGGCGGTTCCAACGGCGCATCGAACGGCGCATCATCTGCCACTACCTGCGGTCTGGGCACCTGCCACGTAAGC
Source organism: Microcaldota archaeon (assembly GCA_028866995.1). GTDB lineage: Archaea > Micrarchaeota > Micrarchaeia > Micrarchaeales > CABMGC01 > JAGWGW01. Next base: position 109,395 of record JAGWHD010000002.1, on the reverse strand, counting down.
AACAACGAGTGCGTAAGCAGCTGCGGGTACAATTGCAACTGCGCATGCTCAAGCTCATGCTAAGGCGAATTCATATGGCACGCAAAACTCCAAGACGGAAGGCTGCTAACAAGAACAGCTACGCGAATGTGGCTGCTGCGATAGCGGTGATAGCTGTGCTAATCATAAGCATCTACTACTACATGTCTGTAAACAACCAGCCTGTACCTACTACCACCGCATTTCCTAGCACGACGGCACTGGCATCCCAGTTCGGGGCAAACGCGTCTTCGCAGTGGATAGACATAAGCCCCAACCATGCGTATGTGCTGAACACGTCGTACATGGCCAACTCAACTGTAGATTACTACCAGATCCAGGCTACCCAGTACACATCGCCTCTCTGGTACGGCCCTGGCATGAAGACCGCTTACGACAGCATGATAGGAAACCCCCAGTTCGAGAGCAGGGTCTTCAACGGGCTTTCGATAGACAGCATCGCCGCGCAGTACCCTGACAACGTGCTCGAGATGTGGGCATACACTGAGCCTTTCAACACCGCTGAGAACGCAAGCAACATGTTCGACTTCATGTACCAGTGGCATATCTACAATGGCCAATCGGTGCCCTCATCGATAGAGCCAGGCATAGGGAACAGGTCCATACTGCTAACATACAACTCCATACCAGGGCAGTTCGAGGTCATGAACCTCTACATGGTCCTCTTCGTGTACAATGACACCTTCGTGCAGATAGGTGGCTGGGCTCCAAGGAATTCCACAGCCAACCAGACAATAGAGATAGCGAGGGCATACGAGAGGAACATGGTGCAGATGCTGAATTCAACCAGATAAAAGCACGAGATGAATCTACAATGGCCGATGAAGACCCGTTTGCAGCAGCATCGCGGGGAAGCAGGAACTATGTGACCCTAGCTGCTGCGGTAGCGGTCATAGCCGTTGTGGCGATCAGCGCATACTATCTCCTTTCCTCAGGCAGCAGTCCCCAGGCCACCACTACTACGGTCCAGGCAACAGTGGCATCGACGCTGCCAGCGTATGGCGGCAACGCCTCAGCCCAGGCGATATCGGTAAGTCCCAACATAGCCTTCGCGATAAACACCTCATACATGCAAGGGTCATCAGTGAACTACTCCCAGGTGCAGTCGCTGCAGTACACATCCCCATTGTACTACGGCCCAGGGGCGAAGACCGCTTACGACAGCATGGTAGGCAACCCCCAGTTCGAGAGCCTCGCGCAGAACGACCTTCCGATAGACGCTATAGCTGCGAAGTACCCGAACACAATACTCGAGATGTGGGCATACGCCGAGACCTTCAACACCAACCAGAACGCATCTGGCATGTTCGACTACTTCTACAGCACGCACACCGGCACAGGCCAGTCGGTTCCCACGCAGATAAGCCCGCAGATAGGGGACAACTCCATACTCATAACGTACGACAGCGTAGCGGGCCAGTTCGCGCCTATGAACCTCTACATGGTCCTCTTCGTGTACAATGACACCTTCGCCCAGATTGGCGCATGGATGCCCAAGAACTCGACTCCAGACCAGGCAATATCGGTAGCAAGGGCGTACGCCGCAAGGCTGAAGAGCGCGCGGGTATGAGCGCATGGAGCCTGACGATAATAATAAATAAGTAAACAAGGGTAAAATTGACTATGCCAGTGAGGGTAAAAGGATCTGCAGATAGGGGAAAGGCCCAGTCAGCGATAGAGTACGTGAGCATATACGGATGGATCCTTCTGGGTATAGCCGTCTTCATATTCGTGGCATACATGGTGGTGACGTCAAACCTCTCCCCAGTGCAGCCATCTTGCTACATAACCCCGGGACTCACCTGCATGCAGACCTTCATAGTCTCCAATTCCGCAGGCTCGAAGGCGATCGTACTGTTCCAGAACAACCTGGGCATAAACATGCAGATGCCTTCAAACTCGTTCTCCTTCTCGGATCCGATCAATGCAAACATCTACCAGGGAAGCTGCTATCCTGCCAACGTGCCTGCAGGCGGCACGGTAACGTGCACCGCAAACCTGACCAACTACCAGCAGCAGCCATCCGGCACGCAGCTGAACCCCAAGTTCAACATAAACTACCTTCTCTGCGACCCTGTCTGCGGCAACTCCAAGTTCAACACATCAGGAACGGCTACCACGTACACCGCTTCTGGAGGGCTTCTTCTAGTGACGCTCATAACCTCTCCAAACACCGGCAAGATATCGGTGAACGGAGCCCCTTACGCAAACGGCACCAAGATATACTTCCTGCAGAACAACACCTACACCATATACGGGACATCTCCTGCGGGCTACACCTTCGGCTCATGGGCCACCACCAACGGCCTTATAGTCGGTTCGCAGTTACAGTCATCCACGGCCAAGACCAGCACCATCGCGACGCTCACTGCGCAGTTCAACCCACTAACGACTACCGTGGGCCCTACCACTACGACAACCACATCCACCACAACCACAACCACGACCACAACAACCACATCCACGACATCCACATCGACCACCAGCCCTACCACGTCCACAAGCGCATCAACAACCGCCTCGACAACAGCATCAACAACCGCCTCGACAACAGCATCAACAACCGCCTCGACAACAGCATCAACAACTACATCGACCACTACATCCGTGACAACGACAGTCTGCGGCCCAGGCACCTGCAAGGTCAACCCATACCTTGAATGCATCAGCGCATGCGGGTATAGCGACTGCTGCGGCTCTGGCTGCATAAGCTCCTGCTGACCCATTTTTAAAGGCAGGAAGGCGCCTAGGAGCTGGCTGCGTAGGAACCAATTATATATCTTGCACGAGATACTGGACTGATGACACCTTCGGGAAGACGCCGGCAGGGAAGGCTCCAGGCTGCCCTGGAGTATCTGCTTACCTACGGCTGGACGATACTCATCCTTGCCGCGATCCTTGCAGTCATCGCCTTCATAGGCATAAACTCGGTCCGCGCTCCTTCCAAGTGCATAATCTCAGGGGGATTCCAGTGCCAGAGCACGGCGCTCTCCGAATCGGGAAACCTCACCTTCTCGCTCCAGAACACGAACCCCTATCCAGTAAAGATAACCGCGCTAGGCTGCAACACCCAGAACGTATCCAGGTTCCAGCAGCAGAGCATAGTCATAGAGTCCGGCTCATCAGTAGTCTTCACGACACAGTGCTACAACGGCAACATCGCGTTCAGGGGCAATACCACCACGATAATGGCAGGAAGCCTTCAGGTCAACTACACTGAGACGCAGAGCGCCATAGGCCATGCGGTGACGGGCCAGGTGATACAGGCGGTATCGGGCAAGGGCAGCACCACGACGACATCGACCTCTACAACTGTGCTGCCAACCACCACGTCATCGACGATATGCACAGTATCGACCACATCCACTTCAACGACATCGACCACGTCGACATCGACAACGACAACCACGACCACCACCACTACCTCGACGACCATAGCAACCAATGCGGCATCCAATGCAGCCTCTAACGGCGCCTCCAACGGCGCCAGCAACGGCGCCAGCAACGGTGGCAGCAATGGAGGATCGAACGGCGCCTCCAACGGCGGCTCCAACGGCGCCTCAGGCCCAGTCACCAACGGCGCATCGAACGGCGCATCATCCGCCACGACCTGCGGCCCAGGCACATGCCAGATAAGCAACAACGAGTGCACCAGCGCATGCGGATACGACTGCACGCCCGTGTGCTCGACATCAAGCTAAGGTGAATCAATGGCGAATCGCAAGAGATCAAGACGAACTGCCAAGACAGGCATAAACTACGTCAACGTCGCTGTCCTTCTGGCAGTCATGGCGGTGCTGGCCGCAAGCGCATACTATTACCTATCCGCGAACGCGCAGCCGCCAGGAAGCACCACTACCTTCCCTTCCACAACCTTCATGCAGCAGGCATACGGTGCCAACACCTTCGCGCCATGGAAGGACATAAGCCCGGATAATCCATACGCGCTCAACCTGTCGTACATGAACAGCTCCATGTCGAACTACTCCCAGGTGCAGGCAACCCAGTACATAACTCCGTTATGGTACGGCCCTGGCATGATGACCGCGTACGACAGCATGTTAGGCAACCCCCAGTTCGAGGTCATGGCGCACAACGGCATACCGATAGGCTCCATCGCCGCTCAATATCCCAACACGATACTCGAGATGTGGGCCTACACGGGAACCTTCAACACCAGCCAGAACGCCAACGGCCTATTCGACTACATGTACAGCCTGCACACCTCAAGGGGGCAGTCTGTGCCATCGGAGATAAGCCCGAGAATAGCCGACAGGTCCGTGATGCTCACGTACAACGCGCTCTACGGGGAGATGGAGCCGATGGAGCTGTACATGATAATGTTCGTGCAGAACAGCACCTTCGTCCAGATCGGCGCATGGATGCCCAAGAACTCAAGCTCAACGCAGGCGATAGAGATAGCAAGGGCATACGAGAGGAAGATAGCGGGTATTCCTGCGCGGGGGCAGTGACTCCCTGCCTTAAGTCGGCTGGAGCTTGCTGTAGCTCTCGGAAGCCCCGCTCTGGGTCAGCATTATGAATTCTGAATTCTTCCTCAGCTCCTTGAGGTTCGTAGCGCCGCAGTAGCTCATTCCGGATCTTAGCCCGCCAAGCAGCTGCGACACCACCTCCTTCACAGCGCCCCTGTAAGGTACGGATGACTCGACGCCCTCCGGCACTATCTGCGTCAGCTCGTTGGGGTCGATGTCCATGTTGTCCATCTTCCTCCTGCTGACATTGGCGCCGAACGAGGCCATGCCCCTGTACGCCTTGTACTTTACCCCGTTCCTCCTGACGAAATATCCCGGGCTCTCGTCAGTGCCTGCAAGCAGGCTGCCGAACATGACTGCGCTCGCCCCTGCGGCCATGGCCTTGGTTATGTCTCCGGAGTCCTTTATGCCGCCGTCAGCGATCAATGGTATCTTCTGCCTCGAGGACGCCTCGTAGCAGTCCATGACCGCTGTAAGCTGCGGCATGCCCGATCCTGTTACCAGCCTTGTGGTGCACGCCGCTCCCGGACCTATACCGACCTTTATGCAGTCGGCCCCTGCGCTTATCAGGTCATTCGTGGCATCCTTGGTGGCGACGTTGCCGACCACCAGCGGTATGTCCAGCTGCTTCTTAAGCTTCCTTACTGCTTCTATCACGCTGTCTGAATGGCCGTGCGCCACGTCAAGCACGACTATGTCTGCCTCGGCATCCTGCAACGCCATGGCCCTTTCTATGTAATCGCCCTTGACACCTGTCGCTCCTCCCACAAGAAGCCTGCCCTTCTTGTCCTTCGAGCTCATCTTGTTCGAGACATGGCTGTGCAGGTCCTTCGCAGTTATGAGCCCCTTGACAACGTTGCCCTTGTCCACAAGCGGAAGCTTCTCCACCTTGTACTTCTTGAGCAGGTCAAGCGCTCTGTTCCTCTCCATGCCCGGATATCCCACAATCAGTTTATCCCTCGGAGTCATCTCCTCTCTTACCCTCTTCTTGTCGTGGAGCGTGAACATTATGTCCCTGTGCGAGAGCACTCCGAGCAGCTTGTTCGCCTTGTCGACCACAAGGAATCCGGACGTCTCGTTGCGCGCCATCTGCTCCTTCGCGAACTCTATCGTCTCGTCGGGCCCTATGCTGTACGGGTCCTCTATCACGTATCCTTCAGCCCTCTTCACCTTCCTGACCTGGCCTGCCTCCCTCTCGATGTCCATGAACCTGTGTATTATGCCTATCCCTCCCTCCCTTGCCATGGCTATTGCCATCGAGTACTCGCTCACGGTGTCCATGTTTGCCGATATGAACGGCACATTGAGCGTCACGCCCTTCGCGATCTCGGTAGCGGTGTCTATGTCTCTCCTTGACGCGCTCCTCGACCTCTTCGGAACGAGAAGCACGTCGTTATAGCTAAGCCCCACTCTCATCTCCTTTGCCATGCGCGCACCCAAAAGGAACAGTTGCTATATATCCTCTGTGAACATTAATAATGCTTGCCATGCGGCTCACGAACGAAGCAATTATATACTGTTGGTGAGAGAGAGGTTTGATGGCGCAAGATGCTGACAGCGTTGCAATGGGGGGCTTCGACAGTGCATCGTCCATGGACCAAAGAGGTCCTTGGAGGCTAGTGACGATAATAATCGCGGCAGTTCTGGTCGCAGGCATAGTGTACGTATTGGCCCAGCCGGCCAACACGCCGGTGCGCAGCACCGCTTCCACGTCAGCAACATCCAACTCGACAGTTTACACAGTGCACGTGGTCAACGGCACGACCTCGACGATATACGAGACCGTAATAGGCCCGGCCCCATCGAGCACTACCAGCCTCACAACAACATTCCTCAGCGAGACCGTAATAGGCCCGGCCCCATCGAGCACTACCAGCCTCACAACAACATTCCTCAGCGAGACGACGATAGGGCCGAGCACCAACGACAGCCAGCTGCCCAACGGCATACTACTCACATCCCTTGCAAACAGGGGAAACGCGCTCTACGGGATACCCGGCCCGGCGTCGTACATGGTCCTAATGAAGGAGCCTTCGGCCTCTGAAGACATACCCGCAGGCGTGCTCTTCAACTACACCGTGTCATACGGCCTCAACTTCACCAGCCCCATATATTACATATTCGACACCTACTCCGTGGCGCTGCCAAGCAGCTATGCCAATGCCGGCTACCCGCTTGCCATCCAGGTCACCGTCACCAACTACACAAGCACCGCGATAGCGCAGCGGCAGTACTCAAACCTGTCCAACGGCAATACCACATTCTACTTCTACTACCGCAACAACACGCGGTCGACGAAGCTGGCGCCTGGTTCCACCAACTACAAGAACATAACCATGGTGCCCAGCCAGGTGGCGTTCGCCAACGGGACCACCACAATGCTGACAGTATCTCCGGACTACCAGAACTACGAGCAGCAGAGGCTGCTGGTCAAGAGCGGCTCGTACATAGTGTACATATCTGCCTATGGGGCCCTTGGCAAGCTCAACCAGAGCTACGTCATCGACATAGGCGAGAACATAGCGAGGCAGCTCCGGTAAGCAGAGCCAACACGCATCCTAAAGGCCTTTCACGAGAGGGTCATATTTAAATATCTTATGAAAGTATAATGAGTGGCGCAGAGATGCTCCATCTGAATGCTACGCATTCTTAGTTTTAAGGAGAGTTATTATGAGCGATCTAAACAGCGACCTGAGGCTTGCGGTAGACACCGGCAAGACAGATATCGGCCACCGGGATGTCCTCAGGGCCATAAACCAGCACAAGGCGAAGGCCATAGTCATCGCCGACAAGGGCATGAAGGACATGGCCGACGACATACTGCACATGTCAAGCATCGCTGAGCTGAAGGTCATAAGGTTCAACGGCAACTCAATGGAGCTCGGAAGCGTCTGCGGGAAGCCTTACTCGGTGAACAGCCTGGCGATAATAGAGCCGGGGAACTCGAACATACTGAACGAAGAATACTGAAGTGATATCTTGCCAAAAGGAGAATTCGCAGCAAAGGAACTGATAAAGAAGAGGAAGAAGCAGCGGATGCTCAACAAGGCATGGAAGAGGAAGTACTTCCATCTCAAGAGGAAGTTCGACCCTGTGGGAACCGTACCAATGGCAAAGGCGCTGGTACTGCAGAAGTTCGTGCTCCAGCAGAAGCAACCCCACTCAGGGCTCATAAAATGCGTGAGGTGCCAGCTGATAAAGAACGGCAAGATAGTAGGGGCGTATGTTCCTTACGACGGAACGATCAACTTCATAGAGGAGCACGACGAGATAACGCTCCAGGGCATGGGCGGCTCACAGAGAGGCCAGATGGGCTCCATACCAGGGCTCAAGTACCGTGTCATAGCGGTCAACGGCACCGACATCTACCAGATAGTGAAGGGCAAGAAGGAGAAGCCTAAGAGATGATGATCATGGCAGAGACCGACGTCAACGAGATAAAGGATGAGGCAGTCGCGGCAGAACCCCAGCAGGGGCAGGAAGCGCAGCAGGTATCTGAGGAGGAGCAGTCTGCTAGGAGGAGAAGGCTGCCGCAGAAGAAGACCGCCTCGCTCCAGATAAAGGAGCAACTGCTCTTCGAGAAGTACAGCGTCAACGACGTGAGTGTCAACGACCAGTCGCTTGCCAACTACATACTCTTCACGAAAAGGGCGTATCCGAACATATTCGGGAGGAGGAAGTTCCAGTCATATTACAAGAGCCACATAAGCGTCATAGAGAGGCTCATGAACAAGCTCATGAGAGGGGGAACTGGAAAGAAGATAGGAGGAAGGGTCATAAGGACAGAGGGAAGGCTCCAGGGCAAGAAGCTCAAGGTCATGCATTCGGTGGAGGAGGCTTTCGACATAATAAACAACCAGACCAAGAAGAATCCCGTGCAGGTCCTCGTCGATGCGCTCGAGAACGCGGCCCCGATAGAGGATACGACAAGGGTCAGGTACGGAGGAATAAGCTACAACGTGGCCGTGGGCATCTCATCGCAGAGGAGGCTCGACGTCGCCATAAGGAACGTCGCGACAGCGTCGCTGATGGGCGCTTTCCAGAACAGGAAGACCCTCGCGCAGGCTCTCGCCAACGAGATAATAACCGCTTCGAACAACAGCCCTGACAGCTACGCGATAAAGAAGAGGCAGGAAGCGGAGAGAATTGCAAAGAGGGCAAGGTAATAATGGTAAGGAAGGAGTTCGTAGCAGAGGAAGTGGCAAAGATAATGAGCGACCTTGAGCACGTGAGGAACGTCGCCATCATAGCGCACGTCCACCACGGCAAGACCACGCTCACAGACTCGCTGCTCGCAAGGGCTGGCATAATCTCCAAGACTGTTGCAGGAGAGGCGCTATACACCAACTACGAGCAGATAGAGAAGGACAGGAGGATGACGATCAAATCGGCCAACATATCCCTGGCTTTCAACTACAAGGAGCACGACCACATAATCAACCTGATAGACACCCCCGGGCACGTGGATTTCGGAGGCCACGTCACGAGATCGATGAGGGCCGTCGACGGAGTAGTGCTGGTAGTGGATCCAGTGGAAGGGATCATGCCGCAGACGGAGACAGTTCTCAGGCAGGCGCTCAAGGAGAAGGCAAAGCCTGTGCTCTTCGTGAACAAGAGCGACAGGCTGCTCACCGAGCTGAAGCTCACGCCGGAACAGACCTTCGAGAGGCTGCTCAAGCTAGTCAACGACATAAACCAGCTGATTGTCAGGTTCGCCCCAGAGGAGTACGCGAAGAAATGGACCCTCAGCGTCGAGGACGGTAGCGTCTGCTTCGGCAGCGCCTACAAGAAATGGGCGATATCGACGCACATAATGAAGAAGTACAAGGTCACGTTCAAGGAGATCTTCGCGCTCACCGCAGAGGCTGCGAACGCGCAGGACTCTGATGTCAGGGCTGCAGCCGAGAAGAAGCTGCAAGAGGCTGCGCCCATAGACGAGGCGACTCTCGCTATGGTGATAGAGCACCTTCCAAGCCCGAAGGTCGCGCAGGCCTACAGGATACCGCACCTGTGGCACGGAGACCAGAACACCGAGGCATACAAGTCCATGGTAAACGTAGACCAGAAGGCCAAGCCTATCGTCATAATATTCGGCGTATCGTACGACCAGCACAGCGGCGAGATCGCGATAGGCAGAGTCTTCGCAGGTACGATAAAGAAGGGCACCGAGGTGCACATATCAGGAGGGGCAAAGCCGCAGAAGATACAGCAGGTGAGCCTTTACATGGGCCCAGACAGGGTGATCATAGAGGAGGTCAGCGCAGGGAACATCGCGGGCATAGTGGGGCTCGACAACGTAGCGATAGGAGATACGGTAAGCGAGGAGGAGATAGAGCCGTTCGAGCAGATAAGGCACTACTCGCAGCCTGTAGTCACTAAGGCGATAGAGGCGAAGGACACCAGGGACATGACTAAGCTCATAGAGGCTCTCAGGGAGCTGTCGAAAGGGGACCAGACCATAGTCGTCGAGCTGAACCAGGAGACTGGGGAGCATCTCGTATCTGGCATGGGGGAGCTCCACCTTGAGGTCATAGAGACAAAGGTGAGGGACGAGTTCAAGGTGCCGATAACGACAAGCGAGCCGATAGTGGTATACAGGGAGACGATAGAGAGGGGGGTGAAGGACGTCGAAGGAAAGGCCCCTAACAAGCATTCAAGATTCTATGTCAATGTGGAGCCTGTGGAGCAGGGTGTGCTGGACCTGCTAGAGAGCGGCGTTTACAAGGACGGGAAGCCGAAGGGCAAGGCCCACATAGAGGAGTTCATAAAGGCTGGGCTGCAGAGGGACGAGGCGAAGGGCATAGTGGACATATGCAACAGGAGCCTGCTGATAGACGCCACGAAGGGGGTGCAGTACCTCAACGAGGTGATGGAGCTGCTGATAGAGGGCTTCGAGGAGGCGATGCGCGACGGGCCTCTAGCGAGGGAGAAGTGCACGGGCATAAAGGTCTCTATAACCGACGCGACGATCCACGAGGACCCTGTCCACAGGGGCCCAGCGCAGATAATACCAGCGATGCGAAGGCCGATATACGCGGGAATGCTTACCGCAGGCGTGATACTCCAGGAGCCGAAGCAGAAGCTGACGGTGAACATACCGCAGGACTATCTCTCTGACATGATCACCTTCCTGCAGAGCAGGAGAGGGCAGATACTCGACATACAGCAGGAGAACGAGCAGGCGACGCTCGTCGCGAAGATGCCTGTCGCAGAGGTAATAAAGGGATTCTCCAACGAGATGCGAGGGATAACGCAAGGGAAGGCGATATGGTACCCCGAGTACTTCGGCTACGAGAAGCTGCCTAAGGACCTGCAGAACAGCATCGTCATGGAGATAAGGAAGAGGAAGGGACAGCCTCCTGAGCCGCCTAAGCCTGAGCAGTTCATGGACTGAAGGCAATTTAAGCCTTCAGGACTATTTCTGAATCGATGGAAAGAAAGCTGCAGTCTGCAATGGAATACCTGATGACATACGGATGGGCCATATTGGCAATCGCCATCGTCATGGTATCGCTCTATTCTTTGGGAATATTCAATGCTTCAAACCTGAAGCCAACTGCGAATCCAGGCGCATGCGAGGTGGTCAGGACAGCTGCGCAGGTGTCTCTTGCAGGCCAATGCACAGGCATGGTGCCTAAATATGTCGGCCAATTCGGCGGATCAACCAGCTACATACAGACCGCATCCTCAGTTTTCAAAAAGAGCAATGGGGTCTATAGCGTCTGCCTCTGGGCATACGGGAGCTTTCCACACGGCTACAACGCATTCATGGGCCAGAACAATAATCCCCGCATACAGGTGCTCAGTTCGGGCCAGATAGTAACTGACCTGTACGTGCCTGGCGATGTGAACTTCTGGTCGAGCTCAAACATCCCGAAGAACACATGGAGCCTCGTGTGCACCATAATTAACACCACTACGACCACGCCTGCGGTTACTTACTACATAAACTCCAAGAATGCGGGCACATCCACGCAAAGCGGAACCAATGCATATTCCTCGTCTCAAGCGACGATCGCCATGCCAGCGCTCAACGTAGGAAGCAATGCCTGGACAGGCTATCTCTCCAATGTGCAGATATACAACGCATCATTGGATAACGCCACAGTCGAAGCCCTCTATTTGGAAGGCATAGGTGGCGTGCCTGTAGATGCGCAGCACCTCGTAGGCTGGTGGCCCCTCAACGGCAACGCCAACGACTATTCAGGCAACAACAACCAAGGAAACGCAGTCAACGTAACATGGAATGCAAACTGGCAGCCAGGATACGCCGCCCCAACATCGTGATAAGTATTTATTGATAGGTCTGGATATCATAACGGTATGCCGATGGGAATCAAATCGCAGTCAGCAATGGAATACCTGATGACATACGGATGGGCTATCCTCGCCATCGCCCTCGCGATAGGCGGCCTGTTCTCTCTTGGGGTATTCAACGCAAGCCAGTATGCCCCAAAGCAGCTGACGGGATCGTGCTACGTGCAGAAGAACCTTGTAAACACCTATCTCGTCGGCACATGCAATAAGGGACTACCCAAGTTCGTCGCGCACTTCAACGGGAAGAACGCGTATGCAAACATGGGCAACTCCTACCTTCTCAGCCCTGAGGCTGGAGCTACGGGCAACATGACCCTCTGCATATGGTATCGAATAATCAACACCAGCGACTACTATGGCCCCATACTCAAAGGCGAATCCCCTCCGTCCGGAGGCAATGGCTGGGAGTACACAATAGACCAGGAAAACGCGAACCACGCGTTCACCTTATGGACAGCTGGCGGATCCAACATAGCCAGCGGAGGATCGGGAAAGACAAATGTCGCCAACGTCTGGGAGTTCGTATGTTTCACATATGACTATGCGAATTCTGCTGCTTACTACTATTACAACAGCACGCAGTACAGTGCAACATTCAATTCAGGCAACGGCCCCGCAAGCCAGAAGACAGGGAATTTGGTCGTAGGTGCAGGAGAAGGGCCCGGTGCCGGCCAAGGATACTCAAATATACTCGCAGCCAACGTCCAGATGTACAACTCGTCGTTGACCCAAGGGCAGATATACCAGCTCTACGAGGAGGGCATCGGAGGCGCGCCCATACAGCTCCAGCATCTGGTAGGCTGGTGGCCGCTCAACGGCGATGCCAACGACTACTCCGGCAATAACAATAACGGCAACGCTGTCAACGTATCCTGGTCCACCACGTGGTACAGCAGCTACAACCAGCCCAACCAGTGAATGAGGGCGCAAATACGGCCAAAATACCACCGAAAGCGCGCCATGGTTTATAAAAGGCCACCTTAAGCGTTATATTCTAGAGGGCACAGAATGATGCGATGGAAACAGGCTCGATGGTCCTATACATAGCAGTGGTAGCAATCATCATAGGCATAGTCTATTTCGCGTCAAGCGTGCTGCTGCACACGCAGAAGAGATCGACCCCGGCGCAGCTGCCCAGCCCCCCGTCACCGAACGGGCAGCAGCAGAACCGAACCGCTGCGAACGTCAGCTTCTACACGCTCAACGTTCAGTACGTATACGACGGGCGACTGTTCAAGAACGGCAGGCAGTGCGACTACACATCATATACATTCGTTGACGACTCGCAGATTGGCAGGGTGAACGGGTCAGGCAAGTTCTACATAGAGTTGCAGCCATCGAGCAGCGGCTGCAGCATGACCATAACAAGCATATCCAACTACACCACCGGCTTCAAGGTCGTCTCGACAGAGCCCGTACTGCCGCTCTACATGCCCCCCGACTCGCAGATGGCGATCCAGGTGGAGCTCCAGGCCCCATCCGCCTATTTCTACGGCCCGCTGACGATAACAGTGCACTACAAATGAGCAACAGGGCGCGACTCTACCGTCATATTTATATATCTATAGACGGACATTAATCTGATAATTTTAGCACAATCAGTTTCAGGCGTTCCTACTTGTAAACCGATGAGATGAGGTATATGGCAAAATCGTATGTAAAGTTCGAAGTACCTAAGGATGTGTCAGCGAAGGCCCTCGATGCCGTCAGGATGGCTAAGCAGAACGGAGTCGTCAAGAAGGGCGTCAACGAGGTGACGAAGAGCATCGAAAGGGGCATGGCGGCTCTCGTGGTCATAGCAGAGGACGTCGAGCCTGAAGAGGTAGTGATGCACCTTCCCACGCTATGCGAGCAGAAGAAGATTCCATTCGTTTATGTTCCTACAAGGCAGGACGTGGGCAACGCAGTGGGGATAAACGTCCCTTGCGCAAGCGTCGCAATAGAGAAGGCGGGAGCGGGAGAAGCTGCAATGAAGGACGTCATATCAAAGATAACCGGCAAGTCCGCATCGTCATCTTCAAAGCAGCCTGAGGCGCAGCCTAAGGCGGAGCCTGAGCACAAGAAGGAGTCACCTAAGGCGCCTAAGGAGAAGAAGCCGAAGCAGGAGAAGAAGGAGGAGAAGGCCGAGGAGAAGAAGGAAGAGGCCCCTCAGCAGTAGACTATTCATTCTGTGATCTGGAATGGCAGCTGAAGAGAACAAGGAAGCAAAGACCGAGCAGCCTGCGGCCAAGCAGGCCCAGCACGAGGGCCAGGAGAGGAGGTACGAGGGGTACCTGGCCGAGGTCGTCGAGGTCAACCAGAACAGGACAGGCATATACGGCGAGATAAAGCAGGCGATGTGCAAGGTCCTCGAGGGCAAGGACAAGGGAAGGGTAATAAGAAGGAACGTCGCCGGAAGGATATACGTTGGAGACATAATCAGGCTGCCTGACACCACGAGGGAGGACAAGCCGATAAGGGCAAGGTAATAGGATGAAATGCTCATACTGCACAGCCGAGATAGAAAAGGGAACAGGAATGATGTTCGTCAGGAAGAACGGCACCGTAAGGTACTATTGCTCGCAGCGCTGCTACAAGTTCAACATAGTCATGGTCAGGAAGCCAAACAGGAAGGAGATAGAGGAAAGGGCCTCTGCAAGGTAGGCATCAGTCTCTGGCCGCGTTGGGCAATCCGCCATTCTTCTCGATGAAGCTTATAGCGTCCCTTATTGCAACCAGCCCTCCGTCTGTCACTAAGCCGTTTCCTGCCTTATGATCCATCATCAACTCCAGGCCCTTCGCAGTCCTTGAAAGGTCCCGCGCCATCTTCCTACTCAGGCTCTCAGCGCGCATGTCCCTCAGTTGCCTTATGAACTGGTCCGGCGTGTCCCTGTCGACCCCTCTTCCTGTCAGGCACTTCAGGCCTGCCGGGTTCCTCCTCGCCCTTTCGCCGAAGCGGTCTGCAGCATCCTGGTATCCCCTGACTGCGTTTACAAGCATTGAATGGACCATCTCCCAGTCCCTGTGCGGCACTACCTTCTTCGCTGCCCTGTACCACACTCCGCCGCTGTGATGCCTTGCGGCCTTTATGAAAGCGCTTCTCAATACCGTCGAGCTCTGCGGCTGGACCTCTGCTTTCAGCAACATATCAACACATCCAAACAGATCATTTGGTTACAGCATTCTCAAGCCTAATGGCAAGCCTCAGGTCTTCAGCGGTCCCGATTCCGACGCCATCATATCTGCGTTCCCTGATGTTCCTGAGACGCATGAGCCCCAACGAGGCGCGTTCAGCGATATCTGCCTTCTTCAGGAGCGCATGCTCCTCGGACCCATCGCCAGAGATTCTCAGCAGGCGGGCCCTTTCCCTGTAGGCGACGCTTGCGTCCCCCATGCAAAGCGAAGCTATCCTAAGGTTGCCGCTGCGCAGCGCTCGCATGCCCTCATTTAGAAGCGCCTTTCCATCGCCCTTGTAGCGTGGCTGCACAGATGCATCTATCACGAAACCAAAGACACCTCTCATGGCCTCATATTTAAAGCTATCTGGAGCATTCTGTAATCGAATCACCATGAGGCGCGAGAAGTTCATAGTAGTGCATTTCGGCGAGCTCTGGCTAAGGGGAAGGAACAGGAACGACTACGTCAAGGCATTGCTAAGGAACATAAACGAGAGGCTGAGGCCGCTCTCTCCGTCGATAGAGCGCAGCTACGACAGGATACTGATAGTCCCGAAGAAGGAGAAGGACATACCATTGATAAAGGAGGGGCTGTCAAGGGTTTTCGGGATAAGCAACTACAAGGTCTCGTACAGCACGAGGCCCACGATAGCGTCGATATCCTCGCTTGCAGAACGGCTCATGAAGGAGAACAGGAAAGAGATAGGCTCGCTCAGGGTAGAGGCTCACAGGTCCTACAAGCTGCACAGGTTCATGTCTGACGACATAGTCAAGGCGGTGCTGAAGAGGGCTGAGAAGCTGAAGATCAAGGCAAGTCCGAAGGATTATGACACCGAGATGGGCATAGGTGTAACCAAGGATCACGCATACGTCTCCATGGAGAGGAGCGATGCGCTGCGGGGACTGCCTGTAGGCACATCCGGAAGAGGTGTGGTCCTGCTCTCCGGGGGCATCGACTCGCCTGTAGCCGCATGGTACGCGATGAAGAGGGGCATAGTGCCGATATACGTGCACATACATCCGTTCGCGAAGAGCAGCGAGGCGCTCTCGTCCAAGATACCAAGGATAATCGACATACTTTCAGAATACCATCCGCATTACAGGGCGTACTTCGTACCCGCTGGCATGTTCCAGATAAAGGCCGCGAAGACAGGCAGGTACGAGCTGATACTCCTGAAGGCGTTCATGCTGAGGATCGCGGAGAGGATAGCCGAGAACGAGGGCGCGAAGGTGATATTCACAGGGGAGAGCCTTGGGCAGGTCGCATCGCAGACGCCGCACAACCTGCTCGCAGCGGAGCTGGGCATAAACATGCCCGTGCTCAGGCCTCTCATAGGCATGGACAAGGAGGAGATAATAGCAATCGCAAAGCGCATAGGGACATACGACGAGTCGATAAAGGAGTACATGGACGTCTGCTCCATAAACGCGAGGAACCCTCCTACGCAGATGAACGCGGAGCTGATGAAGAGGCTCAAGGAGGAGATAGGGCTCGAGAAGATAGTGGATAACGCGCTCTCGAAGGCGAAGACCATCGAGAGATAGCGGGATAAGCCTTTTTATTCTTGATTATGCATATCAATAGCATGGACCTACTCGGAAAATCGGCTGTCGCTGCAGCAGTCATACTCATAATCCTGGTCGCAGCGTACTTCATCTTCCTCAAGAATCCTTTCGCTCAGCCTGTCAGCAAGCCCCAGGCGACGTCATTGGTCCTCAGCGACCTGCAGAACACGTATCCTGGAGCCGATATAAACATAACCAACGTATCGCAGTCGCAGTTCCAGGGGAGCTGGCACATAATAGCATCCGTTGTCACCAACCAGACGAGCCCCTGCCCTTCATACATCGTCTACTCTTTCGACTATCCGCAGTACCATTTCGTCCCAAGGGTCGACAACATATACACCGCTTACAGCACCTATGGCAACCAGTGCCTCGTCTACGGCTTCACCCAGGGCAGCAGCTACATAATCGCATCCTATCCTGTCGCGATAGCAAGGTCGTACACGCTGAACATATCGCAGGTCAGCCAGTTCATACAGAGATACGGATACGGCAACGTCGCGGTCAATGCAACGTACCGAAACACGACCACTCTTGGCACAGGAACTTTCAACAACGTCTGGGTCGTCCACTACACCGCGCCGATTGCCAACTACTCTGTATATGCGATACTGACGCAGTCAAACGGCGAGCTGGTGCAGGCATTCAACCAGAGCTCCTGAATCAGAGGCTTTTCCTGAAGACGATGTAGTTGTAGGCCTTGCCGTCTATCTCTACGGCCTTCCTCACGTTATCGTCCTTCTCAAATCCGCAGCCAGAGAAGAACCAGGCAGCATCCTTGTTCGTTTCGAGGACCTCTGCAAGTAGAACATTGAGCCCAAGCGCTTTCGATCTTTCGATACCTCTCTGCAGCAGTTCTCTCCCAAGTCCCTTTCTTCTGCGTTCCTTCCTCACGAGCATTCCGACAATGCCTACGCCGCTGCCTTTTGCGACTATCTCGCATTCCCCGATCATCGAATCCTTATCAGCCGCAACTACGTCTATCATCCTGTGCTCCTTCGCCTCCTTCAGCTTCCTGTTGAAGAGGTCCATAAGCTCGCTCCTGCCGGGTTCCCCGCTGAACCACATCGAGTAAGGCGAATCCCTGTAAACGGAGCGTATGAACACCTCAAACGCGTCAAAATCCGCCTTTTCCAGGCTCCTGAGTTCCATAAACAGCCACTATTAGACTCTAGAAGCAACATATTTAAGGCTAGGGCATTGAATAAGCTAACATGCCTGTTTCATCCTCAGCAGCGAAGAAGGTGCTGAAGCAAGCTGGCGCGAAGAGGGTAAGCGACAACGCGGCAAGCGAGCTCGCGGACTCGATAAACGGCTTCGCTTACTCGCTGGCAAAGAAGGCAGTCACCCTAGCGGCCCATGCAAAGAGGGAGACCGTAAAGAAGGAGGACATAGAGCTCGCGAAGTAGCTCTCACTATTTTATTCCTTCTTCTCCAATAGCCGAATATGCGAAGGCTGCAGTCCGCAATGGAGTACCTGATGACCTACGGCTGGGCCATCCTCGCGATCGCTATCGTCATGGTCTCGCTCTATTCATTGGGGATATTCAACCTGCAGAACCTCTCGCCCACCGCCGCTCCGGGATCATGCGAAGTTCTCAGGACTGCCGCGCAGACATCTCTAGCTGGGCAGTGCAACAACCTTATTCCCAAGTATGTCGGGAAGTTCAACGGCCAGTCTGTTAGTTATGTGAATGCTGGCAGCTCCTTGGAATCTAACGTCAAGTATACTACTGCTACGATATGGGTTGACCTCTCTTCGTATAATACCTCGACAGGCGCCGCAGACGCGTTTAGAGGAGGAGTTGCAGGGTGGATAATCAGGACTTATGATTATGGGGCAAACGTCTTCAGGGCGTATGTAAGTATAGGCGGGACGTGGTATTCTTGTACAATCAACGCGTCCTACCTACATAAGTGGGCCTTTCTTGCGTTAACATACGATGGAAGCAAGGTCACAGGCTATCTTAACGGCGTTAGCAAATGCAGCACTCCTATAGCCGGTACCTTGTCGATAACTAGCAATACCACAATAGGTACGGACTCTGGCTTTGTCTATAAGTTCAACGGCGCACTTGCAAACGCTCAACTATACAATATCTCTCTTGATAATAACTCTATCAAAGCATTGTACCAGGAAGGAATTGGAGGCGCGCCTGTAGACTTGCAGCATTTGGTCGGATGGTGGCCGCTGAACGGCAACTCCAAGGACTATTCTGGAAACCATGCCAACGGAGTCGCTGTCAACATAATATGGATCGCGAACTGGCAATCTGAATACGCTGCACCTACAACGTGAGCATCACAGCAGCACAGACAGCGCAACAGCGGTTCCTCCAAGCAGCTTGAGTATCACCATCGTCCCTACTGCGGGAAGGCCGAAGACAGCTGTAGCGGCCATGGTCTCAGTGTTCAGCGGTATTCCCATTCCAAGGAAGTAATTGAGCAGGAGAAGGACGACAAATCCTACAACGCTGTTTATGAGTATGCCTATTATCAGCTTGACTATGAACCTGCCGAACCTGAACACAGTGTACAGGACAACCCCTATCGCTATGACTACCAGTATCAGCGAGAGCGTTGACGAAAGGCTGTTTGCCGCAGGGACCACTCCTGTGACGTTCATAGCAATGCATATATACCTTAGAAGCATTTTAATCCTTAGTGGTGTGCGTGCGGCTTACGGTCTATATGACTGAGGAAGCTCTCTCCACGCAAAGCGTGCATGGCGGAAACGCCTGATTCGGAACAGAAACGAGACCGCTGCGGCGCATAAGCGATGACATTACGAGCGCGCCGGTGCGGATGAAACGGCCGATGCGCATGCGATGTGCGTGCAAGCCCATAAAGGGCGCTTAGTCGAATGCCGCTTAAAACAGAAGAGAGGCTACGGCACACCACTGCCTATTTATTCCTTCCAAATCCTACAATAAACCATGAGATCGCAGTCCGCAATGGAGTACCTGATGACCTACGGCTGGGCCATCCTCGCGATCGCTATCGTCATGGTCTCGCTCTATTCATTGGGGATATTCAACACGGCGCTGCTTGCGCCGAAGGCCAATCCAGGCGCTTGCGAGGTACTTAGAACTGCATCACAGGCAAGCCTCGCAGGACAGTGCACCAACATGGTCCCAAAATACGCGGCGAAACTGGACGGAGCCACGTCCAACATCTACATACCCTCAACCACCCCGGTACGCGCGACAGGGAGCTTTACCGTGAACGTGTGGAGCTATTACGGGGTCAATGCTTATGACTCAGGCAGCCCTCATGGAATGGTCTGTGCAGCTGACGGTTCAGGGCTGGTGCTGATAGGCGGTACGCCGCCGAACAGCTACGGATACCATTTTGACCACGTTACCAACAACGGATACAGCTACTTCTACACGAGCACACAGGCGCCGCTGAAAAAATGGACGATGTACACGTTCACGTACAACGCATCGAACGGTACGGCAATACTATATCTCAACGGCACGGAGCTCACATCTGACGTCGTAGGCACTGACTACCAGGACATAATACAGAACAACCCCAGTCTGTACATAGGGACGTGCCCTGGACTGGGATACTTCAACGGCACCATGTCCAATATCCAGATATACAACAGAACACTAACTGTATCAGACGTCAACCCGTTGTACAAGGAGGGGATAGGAGGCGCTCCGATAGACATACAGCACCTCATCGGATGGTGGCCCCTCAACGGCGATGCAAGGGATTATTCAGGAAACAACAGGAACGGAAATATCACGAACGTGGCATGGAGCGCAAGCTGGTACAGCACCTACACCTATCCTAAGTCGTAATCTGCGCCAATCGAAAGCCGTAAATACCTGGATAATTCCAGCTCTCGATGTGAATCCATGGCGCACAAGAGTCCTCTCGAGGCAATCCAGGCGCAGGTTACAGGAGACATCTACGATCTCGTAAACGCCGTTAGGAGGAACAGGATAAAGGCAGGTGCCAAGCAGAGAACGCTTAACAGCGCTAAGTTAGGGCCAGCACGCCTTCGCAGGAGAATCGAAGAGATAGCTGAGCACAGGGATGCCGCATATGTGGGCCTTGTATTCGCAGCGGCGAATCTGAAGACCATGGCACGGTTCACCGATCCGGACTCCGCGCCTGGGGCAATAGAGACGCTGGAGAGGTTCTCCGAAAGGCTGAGGAAGATCGCCGTAGTGCAGCTGGAGAGGGCAGATACGGCTCGCGAGCAGCTCGATTTATCAGAAGGGCCAATCAATAGGCAACTTATGGATTCCTTCCTGAAAGACATCCTCGGAGAGCGCTGACTCATTCTACACTAAACGTGCGAAGAGAGTGACCTCCTGCCTGTTGTTGGGTAGCTCCTTCACCGACTTGATCCTGAACCTAGGCCCAAGAATGCCCTCGGCCTTTGAAACGTGCTTGCTGACCCTCTTTGATATGCATTTGACCGTCATGACAAGGTGCGCCCCCTTCTTCGCGAATCCGAGATAGTCCATCAGCAGCTGCGCCGATTGCTCCGGCTCTATGTTCATGTCGTCCGCAATCATGGTGACCCCTTTAAGGCTTATCTTCTGGAACGCAGTATTTGCGTTCTCCCTGATATGGACTATGTCGACGTTCCTCAGCATCTCGTTGATATCCGTCTTCTTGGTCTTCTTCAGGTTCGTCAGCACCTTTGTGCTCAGCCTTTGTCCTTCTATCTTCTCGTACTCCAGATCAGCGTTGTCTATCGCCACTACCTTGTATCCTTTCTTTGCGAGCACCATGGACCACCCTCCAGGGGCTGCGCCAAGGTCTATCGCTATGCCCTTGCCCTTTATCCTGAAGACGTCGAACGCCTCCAGGAGCTTTGCCTCTGCCCTGCTCACCATCCTCTCTCCGGTCTCGCTTCCGTAGTGCCTCAGCGGATTGAGGAACTTCTGCTCAAGCTTTCTGTAGCTTTCGATGCCTGCATAGCACCTCATGTTCACAAGGACAAGGTAAAGGAGCACGTCGGGGCTTATCATCTCGGGATTGTAACCATCCTTTCTCAGCCTATCGCTGAGTTCCATCTCTATCTGCTTCGCGGAAAGGCCCTTCTTGCTGTTGACGTTGTAGCACTCTATCCGTATCTTCTTGCCTTTAGGGAGCTTCAATCTCCTTACCATGTCATAAAGAGAGTCGACATACCTGCCCTCGTCTATATCATCAGAAACATCCATTCTGAACATGCCGTGGACGAACATAGAAGGCTTCTTATCATGCTCCTTGATGAAGTCCCTTTCAGTCTCTATTATCATTGCGTTCCGCTCGTGCTCCAGAACCCGGAACTTGCCCAGCTCGAGCAGGTCTCCGTACAGGCTCCGCTCGAAGAACATTCCAGAGTAGATGAAATACATCATGAGCTAAGATTGGCGATAAGCTTTATAAAGTTTAAAGGGCAAGGAGCTATCGAAGTTTGAGTCCTTCTAGGAAAAAATCCTGTGTTTAGTGATGGGCAAGGAAGAGAAGATAAGGGAAGTCCAGGATGCTGAGGAAAAGGCAAAGCGCATAATGGAGAATGCGGAAAAAAGGAAGGCTGAAAGGATAGAGGATGCTAATTCTAGGGCCAGGAAGATGCTGGAAGAGGCGGAACTAGAATCAAAGAAGATGAAGGAGGAGACTCTCAAGAAGGCCGAGGAAGCGGCTAAAAAGGAGGCTGAGAGGAGGCTCGCGGAAGCGAGGAAGGAGGCGCAGAGGATCCTAAAGACGAAAATAAGCAAGAATGCGATAAAGGGCACAGTGAGCGCCACGGTTAAGGAGATACTTAGTTGATTTCTTTGTTCAGGACGGAGCCAATGCAGAAGGTGCGGATAGTGGCTATCGACCATGATAAAGGCAACGTCATAGCCGAGCTGCACAGGCTCAGGATAATAGACCTCAGGAAGAGCAGGCTCTCGCTTGAGGACGACAAGCCTTTGCAGGAATCGCAGGGCATAGCCGAGATGCTGATAAGGGTCAACGGCGCCCTTCAGATACTCAAGCCCCAGCCGATCGGCACGGAGAGGCACATCCCGTTCCACGATATGGAGAAGGAGGTGAGGGGCAGCGAGTCCCTAAAGCGCATATACGAGCTCAGCGCCGAGAGGAAACAGATTAACGACGAGCAGCAGCTGCTTTCGTACGCCGAACGAGTCTCCAGCATGTTCTCAGGCATAAGGATAGACTTCTCGAGGCTCAAGAGCGAGTTCATAAGCTATGCAGCGATAGAGGCGGATTCCGGCGCATTGAGGCGCTTCATGAATGGCTCTAAGTCGCTCAAGCGCGCCGAGGTAATAGAGAAGGAGCTGGGCAAGGGCAAGCACCTGATATTCATAGCGTATGACAGGAAGCTGAAGATAGACGAGCTGATAAAGGGCAAGGGCTTCAACGAGATAGACCTGACAGCAAGGTACCTGGAAGGCATGCCGGAGAAGGCGCACAGGAATGCAGTGAACATGATATCTAAGAACGCGGAGAGGCTGAAGCAGATAGGTAAGGAGCTCGACGAACTGTCTGTGCGCCATTACTCTAGGCTGGTCAACCTGCAGGAGATGCTCGGCATAGAGCAGCAGAGGGCCGAGGCGAGCTCCACATTCAAGAGGACCGAGAGGACATTCGTAATGGAGGGATGGATACAGAAGAAGAAGGTCCAGGAGCTGGAATCCGTGATAGAATCGGTCACGAAGGGACGGAGCTACGTGGAGCTGCTCAAGGACGATGAGCTTGCCCCGACCTATACCGAAAGGCCTAAGTTCCTGCAGCCGTTCGAATACCTGGTCAGCTTCTACTCGACCCAAAGGAGCGACGAGATAGACCCTACGTGGATATTCATACTGTCATTTCCCATATTCTACGGCATGATGGTGACCGACGTAGGCTACGGGGTCGCATCATTCCTGCTCACAAGCCTGATAATAGCGAAGACGGATCCTGAAGGGCTCATGAACAACGTAGCCAGGATATGGCGCTTCATGTCCATATTCGCCATACTGTTCGGCTTCCTCTCCAACCAATACTTCGGTTTCCAGTTAAACCATTACATATTCAACTACCAGATGTTCGACTGGCTCAAGGACGCGCCAGCAATCATAGCGATAACAATAATGTTCGGAGTTACCCAGGTAATGCTCGGCCTTCTCCTTGGATTCTTCAACAACTGGAGGAGGCATCACAAGAAGCTGGCGGTAAGCAGGCTTACATCGATGGTAACGATGGCTTTCGGGATCATAGCCGTGAGCGGAGCGTTCTTCGGCGCGTTCCACGGCCCCATAGTCGAGTACTCTGCAGGAATAGCGATAGTAGCGCTGCTTGCAACTGTGGTGCTCAGCGGGCAGGAGGCGACAGAGATAGTGAACCTGATAACGCATCCTTTGAGCTACGCGAGGATCATGGGCTTCGGCCTTGCGAGCATCATAATAGCGACGCTGATAAACCAGGCGTTCACGCCCAGGCTCAGCGACGGCATAATAGTCTTCGTCGTCTACCTAATCATATTTATTACTTTACACCTACTAAACATGATATTGTCGATATTCGAAGGAATGGTGCAAGGGGTAAGGCTCAATTTCGTGGAGTTCTTCTCCAAGTTCTACATAGGAAACGGCATAAAGTTCAGGCCTTTTGGCTACAAGAGGATTCATACTAAGGAATGAGTGATATAATGGCTATAGAAATGGCTGCTGCGATAGCGGCGATAGGAGCGGGCGCGGCGATTGCCGGAGGAGCAATTGGTACGGGAATCGCGCAATCTGCGATAGGAAGCGCTGGCCTCGGCTTGATAGCTGAGAAGCCTGAGAGCCTGGGAATGGTTCTCCTGTTCATGGTGCTTCCTGAGACGCTGCTCATATTCGGCTTCGTGGTCGCGATATTGGTAATGCTCAACGCAGGAATAATCTAAGTAGATCAGCATGTCCCTAGAAGAGATAAGGAAGGGCATATTGAGCGACGCGGAGAGCAGAGCCGATGAGATAGGCAAGCAGGCCGACTCAGAGGTCGAGGCGATAGTCTCAGAGGCGAAGAAAAAGGCAAAGGAGATAACCGCGAAGGCCGAGGAGGAGGCGAAGGCGCAGGCAGAGAGGGTCAGGAAGGAGAACGACGCCAGCCTCGACATACAGGCAGATACCATAACAGCCGAGGCGAAGGGAGCTGTCATAGAGAAGGCCGTCAAGGAGCTGATGCACCTTGTCGAGAAGGAGCTGGTGAAGAACCAGATGGGTGCAGTCGTCAAGAAGGCAGCCAAGGAGTTCGCCGAGCTGACAGGAAGCAGCGAGATGACCATAAGGGCAAGGAAGTCCAGCGCTTCCATGCTGAAGGACGTGGAGTGCAAGCGCGAGTACGCCGATGTCGACGGCTTCGTCATAGTCTCCGAGGACGGAAAGATGGCGATGAGGATAGACCCCGAGGGCATAGCGGACAAGTACATAGACGTGCTCAGGAAGAACGCATCCGCGACAGTCTTCAAGGAGAGGCGCCAAAGCGCGCCGAAGAGGACAGCAAAGGCGAAGAGCTCCAATGCGCCAAGGAAAGCCCAGAAGAAAGCAGTGAAGAAGGCCGCAAAGAAGTCAAAGAAGAGGTAATAGGACATGATGTATGGAAGCAAGGCAGCGAGGCGCTACGGGTATTCGAGCGCAAGGGTAAAGGTAATGCAGTCAAGGCTGCTCTCCAAGAAGGCTGTTGACGACATAGCCAACGCCAAGGACGTGGAATCAGTTGTCTCGATACTCTTCAACTCCGATCTCAAGAAGGAGCTCGAGGAGTTCGGCGGTCTTGGAATTCCGGCTGAGATGATAGACTTCGCGCTGAGCAAGAACATGGCGAAGAACATTACGAAGCTCATATCGATAGCCCCGACCACGGAGAGGAAGCTGGTGAGGAGCATAGTGGGCAAATGGGCCCTCTACAACATAAAGCTGGCGATAGAGGCTAAGGACAAGAGGAAGGACTTCGATTCCATAGCAAGGTACATCGTCGACATAGGGAGATACGACTCGAGCGCGATAAAGGAGGCGATGCGCGAGGAGAGCATCGAAGGCCTGCTCGGAAAGTTCATGATAAACTCGCCGTACTATCCTATACTGAAGGAGGCGCTTGACACATACAAGGGCACAAGGAGCGCGATAGAGGCGATAGCAGCTATAGACAAGGCGTACTACAGGAACCTCAGGTCGATACTCATGCCATTAAGGCAGCTAAGCAACGAGTCTGCATTGCTCGTCAAGATGGAGATAGACATGAAGAACATACTCACGCTCATAAGGGGCAAGAGGCTCGGCATGAAGTTCAGCGACATGGACTCGATGCTGCTGGAGAGCGGAAGGTTCTCCAAGAAGGCTCTCGAGCAGGCATACACGGACTCGAAGGACGCCGCGGAGCTGGCATCTCACCTTAAGGAGATGAACCTCGCGCAGGCAGCCGATGAGTACAAGGGCAGCAAGACGAAGCAGCTGCTCACCTTCGAGATAGCCATGAAGAGCTCGATATTCAACAGCGCTGTCAGGACCCTCAGCCACAGCATACTCTCTTTCGGCACCATACTGGCATATTCGTACATGAAGGAGATAGAGATATACACGCTAAGGATACTCATAAACGGCAGGCTGTACGGCCTCAGCAAGGAGGAGACCGCGAAGCTGATATCATGGAGGAAAGAGTAGCAAAGAACTACAAGATAGCGGTGATAGGCAACAACCGCATAGCGCTAGGCTTCAAGATGTCAGGGATAACAGAGACGTTCAGCGTCAACGACTCCGCTCAGGCAGAGTCCACATTCAGGGAGCTGCTGCAGAGAGGCGACATAGGCATAATAATCATGGGATCAGCGGCAAGGAAGCTGATACATGAGAGACGGCTGACAGACTCAATAACGAACAGCATAATGCCTCTCGTAGTGGAGATATCGGAGGACGGCGAGGCGCAGGCAGGGGAGGACACGCTCAGGCAGCTCATACTCAGGGCAATAGGAATAGATATAACGAATACAATACGATGATGTTATGGGAGCAATAGAAAGAGTATCAGGACCGCTCGTTGTCGCAAACGGCATGCTTGGCAGCAGGATGTACGACGTGGTCAAGGTAGGGGACCACGGGCTCATAGGCGAGATAATACAGCTCAGGGGCAGCAAGGCGATAATACAGGTATACGAGGACACGACGGGACTGAAGCCGGGAGAGCCTGTCAAGTCGACGGGAAACCCGCTGTCCGTAGAGTTAGCCCCTGGAATACTCGGCAACATCTACGACGGAATACAGAGGCCGCTGGAGGAGCTGAGGACCAAGAGCGGCGCGTTCATAGGCAAGGGGTTGGAGGCGTTCGCTGTAGACAGGAAGAAGAGGTGGAAGTTCCACCTTGGCAAGGGCATAAAGAGCGGGGCTCACGTCAAGCAGGGGGAGATATTGGGATTCGTCCAGGAGACCGAGACGATAAAGCACTACATAATGGTTCCAGAAGGGGTGGAGGGCAAGATAAAGAGCATAAAGGAGGGCTCATTCACCGTCGAGGACAAGATAGCTACTATAGAGGGCAAGGGCGGCAAGACAACAACCGTGACGATGATGCAGAGGAGGTCCGTGAGAAAGGCAGGGACTTACAAGCAGAAGTTCAGGGCCGATGAGATGCTCATAACAGGGCAAAGGGTTGCGGACACCTTCTTCCCTGTGGCAAAGGGAGGAACAGCAGCGATCCCCGGGCCTTTCGGTTCGGGAAAGACGGTCTTCCAGCAATCCCTTGCCAAGTTCGCTAACAGCGACATAGTCATATACGTGGGATGCGGGGAGCGAGGCAACGAGATGACAGAGGTGCTTACAGAGTTCCCGGACATACTGGACCCGAAGACGAAGAGGCCGCTCATGGAAAGAACCATACTTATAGCAAACACCTCGAACATGCCTGTGGCAGCAAGAGAGGCAAGCATATACACTGGGGTGACGATAGCCGAGTACTTCAGGGACATGGGATACAGCGTTGCGCTGATGGCAGACTCCACCTCAAGATGGGCAGAGGCGATGCGAGAGATATCGGGAAGGCTTGAAGAGATGCCTGGTGAGGAAGGATATCCTGCATACCTGCCGAAGAGGCTGGCAGAGTACTACGAAAGGGGAGGAAGGGTCGAGGCGCACAGCGGGAACGTCGGGTCAGTGACGATAATAGGAGCGGTATCGCCTCCAGGAGGAGACCTTTCCGAGCCAGTGTCTCAGGGAACGCTGAGAGTGGTAAAGACATTCTGGTCGTTGGACGCGTCGCTCGCAAGCTCGAGGCACTTCCCATCGATAAACTGGCTCAACAGCTATTCATTGTATCTTGGAGACCTCAACGAATGGCTTCTCAAGAACGTAGGAGAGGAGTTCGTGGAGAACAGGAAGGAGGCGATGAGGATACTCCAGAGAGAGGCCGAGCTCAAGGACATAGTGCAGCTAGTTGGAGCGGAGGCGCTTCCAGACACAGAAAGGGTGCTCCTCGAGATAGGGAGGATGCTGAGGGAAGACTACCTAAGACAGAGCGCGTACGACGAGATCGATGCCTTCACATCGCTCAAGAAGCAGGACCTGATGCTCAGCACGATAATGCACTTCGCAAAGAGCGCCCAGAACGCTGCGAAGAGCGGCATAGACGCCGGCAGGATAACGAAGATGAAGGTCAAGGACGAGATATCCAGGATGAAGGAGTTCAAGGAGGCAGAGGCCGAGGAGGGCATAAAGAAGATAAGGGGCCGCATAAGCTCAGAGTTCGAGTCGCTTTCCAAGGAATCCAACGAGGAGGAGAAGAAGGAGGAAAAGGCAGAGCCTGCTAAGCAGGAGAAGCCTAAGGAGGGTAGGAAGAAAGGGTGATGACGATGAAGTTCGAGGTAGAATATAGCACGATTGAGAGCGTCGCTGGACCGCTGGTAGTGGTCGGGAAGGTAAAGAACGCGCAGTACAACGAGATAGTCAGGATAAAGCTGCCTACAGGCGAGGAGAGGCTCGGCCAGGTACTGGAGACGAGCGACAAGTTCGCAGTTGTCCAGGTGTTCGGCCCTACCCAGGGAATCAACATCGACAAGACAACAGTAAGCTTCCTTGGCGAGACCTTCAACATGGGGGTCAGCGAGAACATGCTCGGAAGGGTCTTCGACGGCCAGGGAAGGCTTAGGGATTCAAGCACT
Source organism: Microcaldota archaeon (assembly GCA_028866995.1). Classification (GTDB taxonomy): domain Archaea; phylum Micrarchaeota; class Micrarchaeia; order Micrarchaeales; family CABMGC01; genus JAGWGW01. The sequence continues at coordinate 80,698 of JAGWHD010000002.1, read as the reverse complement.
GGAATAGTCTACAGCACAAGGAGGGACATCAACGGAGAGCCGATCAATCCAGCAGCAAGGGGCATGCCTAGCGACTTCATCGAGACCGGAGTATCTTCCATAGACGGGCTAAATACGCTGGTAAGGGGGCAGAAGCTGCCGCTCTTCTCAGGATCGGGGCTGCCGCACAACCAACTCGTGGCTCAGATAACCAGGCAGGCCGCTGTCAAGGGCACAGGAGAAGGCTTCGCTGTGGTGTTCGCAGGGATAGGCATAACATATGATGACGCTACCTACTTCACCAACGAGTTCAAGAAGACCGGGGCGCTCAAGAGGACGGTCGCGTTCATCAACCTTGCAGACGACCCGAGCATAGAGAGGATCATAACTCCAAGGCTGGCGCTGACCACCGCAGAGTACCTTGCGTACGAGAAGGGCATGCACGTCCTCGTAATACTCGACGACATGACCAACTACTGCGAGGCATTGAGAGAACTATCCAGCGCAAGGGAAGAGGTGCCTGGAAGGAGAGGATATCCTGGATACATGTACACTGACCTTGCAAGCATATACGAAAGGGCAGGAATAATCAAGGGCAAGAAGGGGTCCATAACGCAGCTGAACGTGGTGACGATGCCTAGCGACGACGTCACGCACCCTATACCCGACCTTACCGGATACATCACAGAAGGTCAGATGTTCCTGAGCAGGGACCTAGTCAACAAATCGATATATCCTCCTATACAGCCGTTGGGTTCGCTATCCAGGCTCATGAACCTCGGGATAGGCAAGGAGAAGACAAGGGAGGACCACAGGGGTGTCGCTGACCAACTGTACGGGGCATACGCCAAGGCGCAGGACGCGAAGTCATTGAGCGCGATAGTGGGCGCAGAGGCATTGAGCGACAGCGACAAGGTGTACCTCAAGTTCGGGGACGAGTTCGAGGGCAGGTTCCTGAAGCAGGACTTCTACGAGAGGAGGACGATCGAGAAGACGCTTGACATAGGCTGGGAGCTTCTGTCGCTGCTGCCTGAAGGCGAATTGACAAGGGTCAAGAAGGAGTTCATAGCCAAGTACTACAAGAAGAAGGAGACGAAGTAAATGGCGATGCCTAACCCGACAAGGATCAACCTCATAAACACGAGGAGAAGGATAAACATAGCCAGGAAGGGGCACAGCATACTCAAGAGGAAGCGAGAGGTCCTTGTCATAGAGTTCCTCAAGCTTCTCAAGGAGTCGAAGGAGAGCAGGAACATCCTGAACGAGATGATAAGGCAGGCTTACGTGATGGTGACGACAGCGTCAACGTACGTGGGCAACTACGAGCTCGAGGAGGTTGCGTTGTACATGAAGGAAGCCGAGCCTGTCAAGATGACCATAAAGAACATCATGGGGGTGAGAATACCAGTCATAAGCAGGGCCCAGGAATCAACCCCGCAGACAGGCTTCATGTCGAGCAGCCTTGCGGTAGACGACCTGAGCGACACCTTCACCAAGGTCACAGACGCGATAATAGACACCGCGCAGAGGGAGCAGGGGCTCAAGAGGCTCGTGCTTGAGATAGACAAGACCAAGAGGAGGGTGAACGCGCTTGACTACAAGATCATACCCAACCTGAAGAACCAGTCCAAGTACATACGCATGAGGCTTGAGGAGATGGACAGGGACACCTTCTCAGCGCTGAAGCACGTCAAGAAGAAGCTGCAGAAGACCGCACAGGCAGAGGCGCAGGCAGCTGCCTCTTAAACCACTCCTTCCAAGATCTTATTATGACAAACGCATGCCTGTACAGCGGCGGCAAGGATTCGACGCTATCGCTTCACAAGGCAACCGAGATGAGGGTAAACATCGACCTTCTCATAACCATGGTCAGCAGGAACGTTAGCAGCTACATGTTCCACCATCCTAACATAAAGCCGACCAGCCTGCAAGCCGAGTCTATGGGCATAAGGCAGGTGTTCTACAATACCGAAGGCAAGAAGGAGGAGGAGCTCAAGGACCTTGAGGATGTCCTGAAGGAGAACGACGTCAAGCTGCTAGTTACCGGAGCGACTTACAGCAGGTACCAGGCAGACAGGATAGACAGCATATGCAAGAAGCTCGGAATCGAGCATCTTGCGCCCATATGGCACATAGAGCCGATGGAGGAGCTTAGGATACTGGAAAGGGACTTCAACGCGATAATAACAGCTGTGGCCGCAGAGGGCCTCGACGAGTCGTTCCTGGGCAAGAAGATAGACGATGCGATAATAGCAAAGCTGCAGGAGGCAAACAAAAGATATGGGATAAACATGCTGTTCGAAGGAGGAGAAGCAGAAAGCTTCGTCCTCGACGCGCCGATGTTCAGGAAGAGGATAGAGATAGCGAAATCACACATAGAATGGAAGGGCAATTCAGGGGCGTACATTATAGACGAGGCAAGGCTCGTGGACAAATAGCATTAAAATAGTTAATCGCAAGCATGATATCATGTATGGCTTCTCCGAGTTCTCAGTATATGCCGAGAACCCGATAGAGGAAGAGGATGTCGTGGCTGAGAGGCTCGAGATGCAGGGCAAGAAGATCCTAAAGCTCAACCGGGGGGATCCTGCGGTCTACTTCCCCACCATGAAGTACATGATAGACGCATATGTCAAGGCGCTAAGGGAGGGCAAGACAAGATACTCCGATTTCGCAGGCATAAGGCCCCTTAGGGAGGCTGTCGCAGCAAGGTACAGGAGGCTATACGGCACAAACGTCGATGCCGAAGACATAGTCATAACCAATGGGGTCAGCGAGGCGCTGATGTTCATCAACTCAGTCCTGATCAACAAGGGTGACAAGGCGGTCTTCTTCAGGCCCTATTATCCATTGTACATACCAGACCTGAAGATCAACGGGGGCAACCCCATAATAGAGAGGTACAGCGAGGAGAGGAACTGGGAGGTCGATACGGACAGCCTCGAGAGGTCCATAAGGAAGGACCTGAAGGCGAAGAAGAGACTGAAATACCTTGTCATAACGAACCCGAACAACCCTACAGGAACCGTCCTGGAGCCTAACGCGCTCAGGGAGCTGGTTGAGATAGCGAAGAACCACGACATGGTCCTGATAAGCGACGAGATATACGACGAGATAACCTTCAACGGCGCGAAGTACACCAGCGTCTCGAAGCTTGCAGAAGGCATACCTCACATAATACTGAACGGCGCGTCGAAGGACTTCGATGCGACAGGCTTCAGGATAGGTTTCACGATAATACCCGGAAAGGACAACGTATCCAAGGAGTTGAGAAGGAGGATTGCGGAGTACGCGAAGCTGAGACTCTGCGTCAACACTCCAGCGCAGTACGCTGTTGCTGAGGGGATAAGCAACGTCTCTGAGCACAACAAAGGGATAAGGAAACTGGTAGCTGAGATAGAGAGGAGGATAAACTTCGCAGCGAAGAGGATAAACGAGAGCCAATACATGAGCGTTGTGCAGCCAAGGGGGGCATACTATCTCTTTCCAAGGCTCGACATGAAGGCGATGAAGTTCAAGGATGACCGCGAGTTCGTAGACAAGCTGCTCAAGGAGAAGGACGTGCAGCTGACTAGAGGCTCCGGATTCGGCGAGCCGGGCCACATAAGGATCGTGGGCCTGCCTCCAAAAGATATATTAGAGACTGCGCTGAATAGGATAGAAGACTTCTGCAAGGCGCATTCGCGTTAGGAACACACGGAGGCATAGTCTAATGGTAGGACGGCAGATTGACATTCTGCAAGCCTGGGTTCGATTCCCTGTGCCTCCATATTTGTTTGTGGAAACCGCGGTACACGATACAATATATGCCTATCTGTCCATTATATGGACGAATAAAGAGGGAAAATATGAGCAGAGCAGGAATAACCCAAAAACGTAGAAGAATAAAGAGAAAACGATGGAGGGAAGGCTAACGCGTTGGCGCGGATATCTCGAGATTTACTTCCGTCTCCTCGCAGTCACGAGATCAATCTGTTCAACTGATGAATGGCCCTATCATCTCGCCTATAGCGAAGAACTCCTTAAACCTTTCCTTTGCCGCGTGAAGTACCCTACCGACAGCGTCAAACGTCACAAGCGGTGCGACTGCTATCCTTCCAGCAGTGCCCATCGTTTCTATTGTAACACTGCCGCTTACCACGCTGTACTGTTGAGGGTAGGCCATCATATCCCTTGCAAGGGACCTTCGCATGGGGTTTACTATCTTCCTTGCATATTCCCCTTCAAGCATGAAATTGGGGCTGAAAAGAGTTCCTGAATTGGCATGCACTGCGTTTGCCATCTGTTCATGGATCGCTGCTATCCTAGTGCTGGTCAACTCCAACGGGCTTGCTATCTCAACTTTTCTCGTCCTTCCCGAACCGCCTCTCAGCAGCGAGACCTCCTCCCTGCCCAGTATCATTTCCACGCTGCCACGCCTTATCGACCTGCAGATGTCTCCCAACAGCTGCTTGTCTACATCGCCTAGCGGCCCTTTGAGTTCCATGATTGCGCTTGTCTTTCCCGACATGCTCATCAGATTGCGTTTGATATGGGCTCATATATAAACAAATCGGAAAGTGCAACTGATCGCATGGCATTTGTTAGATTGGGCAAGCGATGGATTTTATATTGCTAGGAGAGAGCATATACTAGTGGTTATCGTTGAAGATCTGCGTCATCATACCAGCGTACAACGAGGAGGCAAGGATAGGGAAGACCCTTGAGGAATACTCAGGATCGCTTCTGCGGAGGTACGGGAAGAGGCTTGAGATACTTGTCGTATCAGAAAGCAGGGACGGCACCAACGCGATCGTAAGGTCATACTCCAGGAAGAACAAATGTATAAGGCTCATGGCTTTCAATGAGCGTCTGCTGAAGGGAGGGGCGGTACTCAAGGGCTTCGAGTACGCGTGCTCCAATGGCTTCGACATAATCGGCTTCGCAGACGCGGACCTTGCAGTGTCAGGAGACGGCATAGGCAGGCTGCTCAGGCACCTCAGAAGCCCAAACGTGGATGGCGTCATAGCCTCGAGGTACGTTGAAGGGAGCAGGATACTTGGCAGACAGAGCATCATGAGGTATGTCGGGAGCAGGGGATACAACATACTCCTGAGGATCCTCTTCGGTTTTAGCTATCACGACACGCAGTGCGGCTACAAGTTCTTCAAGAAGGACGCGCTCTGCAAGGTAATGAAGAGGCTGGTGCTCACAGACATGAGCTTCGACCTGAATCTCCTTCACGAGCTTGGGAAGAGCGGCGCAAAGATAATCGAAGCGCCAGTGGTCTACAGGATGGGATATGAAGGGAGCAAGGTGCGTGTCAAGCGCCAGCTGCCGCAGATGCTGCTCGTCGCATTCGGGTACAGGATAGTCAGGTCACCGGTGAGGCACCTTGTGCCGGCCGAGTTGCAGAGGTCCATATACAGGGGCGTGAAGAGGCTGTAGCGGCAACATTATAAGCGTTGGCGGCAATTCTACTCCGGTGCGTATGCGAAGGATGTGCCATTTCTGCCACACTGTCTTCGGCGAGGACGAGATGGAGGTCGTCGATACGGGATATACCGATGGCTTCAAGTTCACACACAGGTACGTGTACGTGTGCGACGAATGCCTGAGCGAGCACCTGCCTAAGAAAAAGAAGAAATGACCGCTACTTATCCTGCTTCAGGTCTACCTCGACCCTCCTTTCAGGACCCGTCGTATACAGCTTGCCTATCGTTATCTTGAAGAACTTGAACTCGGAAGCGCCAGAATAGTCCTCCGGCCTGTATCTCTCAGTAGGCTGCATCGGGCTCTTCGGGTACAGCTTCTTCGCGTATATGCCTATAACCCTCTTCAGCTCGCTCTTCCCCACCTCTTCGGCTTTCCCTTCAGCCTGCACCTCATCAGAATTGCCGACCTCGACGTTCGAATCGAAGACCACCACTGCCACGTTCTCGTTATCCCTGATGTTCTTGACGTGCCTCGAGTCCGTGGCAGACATGAAGTAGAAGTTGTAGTCGTTGTCACGGACGAAGAAGACCGGGCAGGCCCATGGCTTTCCGTCCTTCCCGCTGGTAGCCAATACCAAGTACCTGTTCCTGTCTATAATCGACCTGGCCTTCTCCTTGAAATTACCGAACGCGTCCACGCAATCCACCTCAGTGCACGAACCTGTTTATCAGAAGCATGACAAGCGCCACCATCAGCGCGATCTGCACTCCAAACACCTGGACAGACACCTCGATCATCAGTCCGTACACTATCGCCACAAGCGAGAAGAAGACCAGCACTGCCATGACGCTGTTCAAGGTCCTCATGCTTATGCGGTCTAGGTTGTACTTGTATGCGCCTATCGCCGCTATCGAGAATATCGATGTGAACAGTACGGCCACGTATCCCGCGAGCACGGCCCCGTTGCCCAGGGCCCTGTCCATCGTGAGCACTATGGTTATGAAAAGGAATATTGAGAAGAACAGCGAGACCCTTCTCTTCGACGCCTCGTCATGGTCCTTGTCCAGTCCCTTCGCTCTCTTCGTTGGCATATAATCCCAATAATAGTTGGGAAAAAGCATTAAAAAAGGTTCTCACTTGCGGGGCTTGGAACCTCCTATGCTCTCCGTCGTCCACCTGACTATGTTGTACTCCTTTTTCGTGTCTATGCTCCTCAGCGGCAGCCTTCCTAGCAACACCCTTTCCACTATGCCGTACGACGCCCTTACCTTCTGCCCCCTCATCGCCTTCTTGTAGTTCATGACCCCGTGCCTGTAGGCCTGCTTCTCGTCGTCGAAGGCGCCTATGGCGAAGAAGTCCGAGGAACCTATCAGCTGGCAGCAGAGCGGGTACCTGCTTATCATCGAGTACTCGTCGTCGCTCATCAGCGACCTCCTGCTCCTGATCGCATCGCTCTCGAATCCTGACGAGAGCGTATAGCTGCCGAAATAGGTCAGTATGGACAGGAAGCCTGGGACTCCCAGCAGGGCCGTGAACCTCTTGACGTAGCCTGATGCGACCAGCTTCTTGAAGTTGTACGCGACAGTGTTGAAGTGCATCTTGAGCTCCTTGGACATCTCGTTGAAAGAGATCCTAGAATTAGTGTTCAGAAGCGCGGCTATGCCCTTGTACTTGTCAGGCAGGGCCGTCCTCGTGAGAAGCTCGTTCCTCAAAGGGAAGAATCCGAGCTGCCTGTGCGCCACCTCCGATGTCCTCCACCTTATCCCGTACCCGGAGAGCAGCTGCTGCATCCCCTTGTCCCAGTGCACGTACTCCTGCCTTGAGGGCGCGTTGGCGTATATCACCATGTCGTAATCGCCCTTCACCGAGAACGCCACCTGGGGTATGTACGAGCCTTTCAGCAGCTCGATTATGTGGTCGTAATCAGGATTGGAGCTGAAGCTTATGCGTATCAGGTGGGGATTGACCAGCCCCAGCTTGTCCTCGTTGAACTCCACCGAATAGCCCATCCCTAGCTCCTTCTCGAGCCTCCTTATCCTCTCCACCACCGATTTCCTCGATATGCCGGTCGCTGACGAGATGTTCGATACAGAGGACCTGGAGTTCTCCGACAATGTCCTCAATATCTTCCTGGTCACGAGATTGTACCTGTCGTTGAAGTCGCTCTTGAACTCGTACTCTATCTCCTCCATGCTAGGATGTGCGCAGCCAACCTTTATTATCCTTTTCCCATTATAACAAAAAATCCCACAGAATTGTCATTTTTGGGTGTATTTAAAAGCCCGCACAGCGATTAGAAATCGATAAGGATGCAGATAAAGTCAAAGGCCTATGCGTTCGTGATAACCTCGCTATTCACCGGCTCGCTGATGCCCATAATGCTCTACTTCTCGGCCAGCACCGACATCTTCGAGTTCTTCATGGTGACGTACCTGATAGCCATAGGCTTCGCCACGGCCCTGGTCCTCAAGACGAGGAAGGTCGACGTGGTTGTCTCGTACCTCAAGGACTGGAAGAAGCTGGGCATAATAGCGATGATAGGTCTCCTGAGCTACATACCAATCGAGTACGCCATAGCATATGCTGAGCATTTCGTCAGCGCTTCGCTGGCGACTGTGGTATTCAGGACCAATCCGCTGCTCATGCTGCTGCTGCTTCCGATCGTTCTCAGGGAGAGGCTGAGCAAGTACCAGATAGCGGCGCTGCTGCTCGCGTTCTTCGGCCTCTACATAGCCATAACTGGGGGCAACCTGTACAGCCTCTGGGGCAATGCAGACATCAACATAGTCATATTCCTGATACTCGCCGCCCTTGCATACGCGTTCTCGAGCGTCATGGCCAAGAAGCACGTCTTCGACATAGACGCATCGATACTGCTGTTCAACGTTGTCATGTTCGCGTTCTCTGCTGTCATGTTCGCCGCTACAGGCGCGCACTTCTCCAGCATAAGCCCTATGGTGATGCTGGCGATGTTCTACGTCGGCGTAGCGAACAACATAGTTGGCTTCTACACCTACTTCTACGGCTTCAGGATACTCAAGGCCACTGTGGTCACGAACATATTCTTCCTCTCCCCGTTCATTACGATACTGTTCGCTCATCTGATACTCGGCGAGGCCGTGCACCTGTACTACATAGCGATAGCGCTCCTTGTATCAGCTGGCATGATGATACAGCGCCTGGACAAGCACGGCGGGACCTACCAGCCATCGTCTTCCAGCAGGTTCACGATCTTCGATGTCACCGGGGCGTTCGCCAACACGGGCGAGATGGCGATAAGCAAGGCCATAGACAACGGCTCTAGGGTCTTCGCAGTGAAGCTGGAAGGCAGGCACAGGAAGAGGCTGGACGAGCTGATGACCGAAGGCAGGCACCTGAATGTCTACACCGGGGAGAATCCTCAGATATCTGGCGAGACCACATTCTGCAGGGACATCATAGGGGCATCGCCTGACGACCATCTCGTGCTGAAGGTCGGCGATTCCAGGTCAAACGAGGAGTTCTTCTCGGACCTCAGCTCAAGGATAGGCTACTGAGTCACGGCCAGCTCAGCGACTGCGACACAGGCTGCACCTTCTCGGAGAAGTTCCCCACATATGTCACGCTCTGCGCAGGCTGGCAGTTGCCAGGGTTCCCGCTCGGGCATGCTGTCACCATGAAGTCTATCCTGCCGTTAACGGTGCTGCCGACAGGTATCCCGTACCCTACGCTCGCATTGCACAGTATGATGTTGCCGGAATAGGCGTTGACAGGTATGCACGGCTTGTCGTTTATGACGTTGCCGAACGTATCGGTCCTGAACACCACGTTGGCGCCTACTATCGGGAACGTCTGCGAGTTGACCACCAGTATCGAGAATATGGTATTGGTGCTGTTCGAGCCTACCAGCATCGCCTTGCAGGAGACGAAGTAGCTGAAGACGCAGTGGCTAGGCGTGCTCGCAGAAGGGAGCGCGACGAAGTAGTACATGAAGCCCATCGCTATCGCTATGACAACTATGGCCCAACCGTAGGTCACGAAGAAGTCTACAGCAGACTGGCCGAGGAACCTCATTGCACCAGACTGATATTCGCAGGATTGCCTTAATAAATCTGCTCAAAGGTGAAGCGCGTAAGTGTTCTTGTATATCTTCCTGCCGGACTTTATCCCGGCGAGGGTGTAGGACATCGTGGGCTTTAGCCTCTTGTTGCTCATGAATTCAGACGCCATCCTCTTGTCGCTCAGGTACACGTTCAGGCCGTTGTCCTCCCTCTCTATCTTGGAAACGAACTGATTCCTCCTCTCAAAGTACCGTTCAAGGCTGGCGGCGAGCCTCTCGACCTTCGAAGGGTTGCCCCTGAGCTGCACCACGGCCTCGTAGTAGTCGCTGGACTTCTTGTAGCACATGTCGCACAGCGTCTTGCTGTACTTTATCCCCACCTCCTTCTCAACAGAGAGCTGGCCGTCTGCAGTCTCCTCCGCAATGTCCAGCACAACGCTGTTCCTGTTGAGCTTGACAAGATGTATTGAATAGCCCCTGAACCTGCTCCCCATTACCGTCTCGAAGTTCCTGCCCGTAGGCGCAACGAAGCCCTCCTTGCCCTTTATCCTCATGCACCTCTTGCACCAGGTGACCTCGACCTCGTTGGCGAGCCTCGCTGAGAGCTTGTCCCTGGCGCAGTACTCGCAGAAGGAGCCGAAGAACTTGGCGTCGTTGCTTGTCCTGCTGCAGGTCGGGCAACTCTTGGGCATAGGATCACGCACCGTCGCCGTAGTGCTTGCTCAGCATAGCACCGTACGTCGGCCTAGTCACGAAAGCGCCCAGGAGCGCTCCGGTTATCGTGGCGACGGAGAAACCCGTCACCGACACCAGCGAGGTCTCGAAGAACAGGGGCAGCATCGCGACAACCAGCAGCAGAGCGTCCGCCCAGACTATGTAGAACGCATGGGACAGCTTCATCTTCACGGTGCTTGCATCCCCCCTCTTGACCAGCAGCTCGTCAGTGATTATTATCTGCGCATCGACCCCAGTTCCTATGACAGCGATCATTCCCGCGATAGCCGACAGGTCTATGGTGCCTATGAGCCCCACTATCGACAGCATTATGAACAGCTCAGCCAGCGTGGTGAGCATTATCGGCGTTATCAGGAAGAGCTTCCTGTACCTTATGACTATGACCAAAGACACGGCAACCACTGCAAGCAGCAGCGCTATTGCGCTTATGCTCTCGAACCTGGTTCCCAGCGTTGGCGGGGTCGTGGTCGGGGCCTCTACTATCACGTGAACAGGCAAAGCGCCTCCCCTGAGTATGCTGACAATCTCCTTCGTCTGGTTGTTGGCATATGCGACTGCGTCGTTGCCCGTAAGGTTGGGCGGCGCCGTTCCCGATATTATGTACCCCTGGCTTATGGATCCGTTGGTGATTCCGGAGCTCAGTATCGGCGCAGAGAGCAATCCTACGGCTTGCCACGAATCCACGACAACCGTGTTGTTGAAGGTAGAATTGTTGGGCTGTATGTACGTGGGCGCCAGCTGCGAGGCGTTCTTGTAGACTATAGTATAGTTCATCGATGTCAGGTTCGAGACTATGGAATTAGATGTCCCGTATGCGAGTATCACCTTCTGGTACTTGCCCTCGTTGCCCTTGAAGAATGGATACAGGGAATTCCAGTTGCCGTTGTTGCCGCTGAGGATCTCGATCGGTATTGTCTGGTTGCCTAGCAGGACCGCGTCATGGGCAGCCGCAATAGCGCTCTCCTGGTTCACGAGAGGGGCATTCCTCGTAAGGGTGCTCCCGTTGACGAGAAGTATCGCGCTTGTGGGCCTGTCTAGGAACATGTACAATGGCTTGTTGCCCTGCCCGAAGACCACCTTCGAGAAGTATATCGCAGCCTTCTGCGTGAGGTAGAAGTTAACCGACCATTCGACAACGCTGCCGCTTAAAACCGGCTGACCTCCTCCTATGCTCCCCTGGAGCAGCGAAGAGCCGTTGATGGCCTCCCTTCCATTGACGACTCCCTGGAATATGCCCTGGCTCTGTATTATGCCGATCAGGCTGTCTATCTCTGACTGGGAGACGCTAGCCGTCTCGACGAGGACAGCAGAGCTTCCGATGCCTGTTACAGGCACCTGCTTGAGCCCGAAGGTCGAGAGCCTCTGCTGCAGTATGGTTATCAGCTGGTTCATCTGGTCAGGCGTCACGCTGTGCTCGAGCTGTATCGGTATCTGCGTTCCCCCAACGAACTCTATCCCTAGGTTTATGCCGTGGTAGTAGTCAAGTATCGCGAGCACCGCTACCAGCGCGATGAGCGAGAGTATCCTTCTGTCCTTTACGTATTTACCTATCGCCAAGCCTAAGCACCTTCCTTATCCAGTTGGATATGAAATGTTTGTCTTTTGAATACATGAGTATCAAGTTGGCGTTGATCAGCCACGTTGTGAAGAGGTCGCCTACAAGGCCGCACAGCACGACTCCCGATATCTCGTAATATGTCGGGACGTACTCGACAACCGATATGACGAACAATACGGCGAACGAGACTATCGCGGTGAGGGTCATCGTGAGCCCGGTCATCATGGAGCCGTAAGCCCTGTCCTCCGGCGCCCCCTCGCTCCTCTTGAGTATCCTTATGGCAGTCAGCACGTCTGTGTCTATCGAATAGCCGAGAAGCATGAGCAGACCTCCTATGCTCGCTATGCCAAGCGGTATCTTGAAGAGAGCCATCGCGCCCAGCGCTATCACCATGTCGTTGACCGCGCCGAAGATGACCGCGAACGACGGTATCGGGCTCCTGAATATGATGAACACGAGTATGGCTATCAGGATGAAAGCCGCTATTATTATCGTCTTGAGCTTTCCGAGGAAGTACTGGCTCTGCAGGACCGTTATCTGCTCGTAGGAGTACGAGCTGAAGCTGAATATCGAGTGGAGCTCAGACATTGTTCTGTCCTTGTACACTGAGCTCGCGTTCTGGTAGGCTGACGAGGACACGCCCTCCAATGCAAGAGGGTCGCTGTAGTTGAATGCGCTTGCATCTCCTATAAGGGGCCTCAGCGCAGCGAGTTCCGCAGAGACGCTGGCCTGCATCGCGGCAAGCGACCTGTTGACTGTGGATGAATAGCTCCTCTCCTGGAGCGCGAGCGTGCTGTTGCCCGGCTGGTTCTGGAGCGCGACCTGCACGTTGGTCAGGTTGACAAGGGCCGAAGTGTAGTTGCCCTGGGCGCTGTAGAACGCCAGCTGGCTGCTCTCGGCATCAGCAAGACTCACGTTCTTCGGCAATGTTATGCTGACCGTACTGCTGCTTACCACTACGCTAGGGCTGACAACATTGAGCAATGAGCTTATTTTCGACGCAGCCTGCTGTGCCGTCATGGTGCTGTTGGTTTGCAGTATTATGCTGACCCCGCCGCTGAGCGACGAGTCGAGGACTATGCCCTTCGAAAGGTATATCCCAAGCAGCATCATGGCTAGCGGTATGAGCATGAAATATGCTGAGTGCCTGCTCTTGTATATGTTTGGCAGCGAAAATGGCATTCGGATCAGTTGCCTGAAACGCAGCGGCTAGCCGTACCTCTTCATCAGCTTGTGATGCAGGGCCTCTGCAAGACCGTAGATTATCAGCATGATGGCGAAAAGGAGCAGCGAAGCCCCAAGGAATACGTTGAGCGTGAACTGTATAGAGTAGTAGTAAAGGAGGAACAGCGATATGACTATGAGGTAGATCGCCCAGTACGCCCTCTTGAATATGTGCCAGCCATGGTGCCTCTCCCTGTAGTGGAGCATGCGCTCCATGAAAAGCGAGGGATCAACCGTGACTACATTCTTCTTGCCGTTCGGCATCTAAATCAAATTCAACTCCATTACAAAGTATTTAAACGTTTCTCAGATGCATAACTAAACTGATGATGCCATGCTCATAGGACTGGTAGGGGCCCCTAACAAGGGCAAGTCGACGCTCTTCTCAGCCCTAACGCTGGCAGAGGCGGAGATAGCCGACTACGCCTTCACCACGATCAATCCGAACATAGGCGTGGCATATGCGAAAAGGGAGTGCGTCGAGAAGGAGCTTGGAGTGAAGTGCAGGCCAAGGAACTCATTGTGCATCAACGGCATGAGGCAGCTGCCTGTCAACATCATAGACGTTGCCGGGCTGGTACCTGGAGCGCACCTCGGCAAGGGGATGGGCAACCAGTTCCTGAACGACCTCGCCAACGCCGACGTGCTGATACAGGTTGTGGACATAACCGGAAAGACGGACGTGCATGGCAAGCAGGCTGAGAACCAGGACCCTGCGGAAGAGGTGAGGATGGTGGCTGAGGAGATAGCGCAGTGGCTTGCAGGCATAATACAGAAGCACATAAGCGCCATATCAAAGAGGAGCGACAGCGACAAGGCGCTTGCGGAGCTGCTTTCAGGCTTCAGGGCAAGCCAGGAGCAGGTGAAGCTTGCCGCGGAAAGGGCCTTCCTCCCGTTGTCTGGGATAAACTGGAGCGCAGACGAGACGCTCAAGTTCTCAAGGGAGCTGCTGAAGATGATAAAGCCGACCATAATAGCGGCGAACAAGTGCGACAAGGCATCCTCCAACGCGCTCGAGGAGCTGAAGAAGAGCCTTCCAGGATATACCGTGATCGGTTGCAGCGCGATGCTTGAGCTCGCCCTCAGGAAGGCCGAGAAGGCAGGGGTAGTGGAGATAGGGGAAAAGGCGTTGAGGATAAAGGAAGGGCTGCCGAAGGAGAAGAAGGATGCACTCGAATACATCTCGAGGTATATCGATGAGAGAGGGACAACAGGAGTCACGGAGCTCCTGAACACTGCGGTCTTCGATTTCCTATCTAACATTGTCGTTTATCCTGTCGAAGACGAGAACAAGTACACCGATCATTTCGGCAACGTACTCCCAGACGCGGTTCTGGTGAAAAGGGGCTCCACGGCATTCAACCTTGCTGAGAAGGTGCATACCGATCTTGCGAAGAGCATGAAATATGCGGTGGACGCAAAAACAAAGATGAGGCTTGCTAAGGATCATGTCCTCAAGGATAATGATGTTATTAAAATTGCGGCCCACTAGGTAATATTATGCGAAGGCTGCAGTCGGCGATGGAGTACCTGATGACATACGGATGGGCCATACTCGCCATTGCGATCGTCATGGTCTCGCTCTATTCCTTGGGCATATTCAACGCGGGCAGTCTCCAACCGACCGCGAGTCCTGGATCCTGCGAAGTCGTCAGAACATTGGCGCAGACATCGCTCGCAGGGCAGTGCGGAAACCTGATTCCCAGATACGTGGGGAAATTCAACGGCCAAAGCAGCTACGTGTCGATCCCTGACGCAAGGGTCCAGAGGTCGATGACAACTGTCAGCTTTACGGGATGGATATACACCGCAACTACCGACACCTCCTCTTACGACATGATCATAGCCAAATACGCTACCAATCTCATAGGATACAACTTCTATCTCAGCGGAGGCTTGCTTCGCTGCTCGCTGTACAACTCCAGCGGCAATTCGGTAGACCACGCAATGGCCCCGAACCTGCATGACGGGAAGTGGCACTTCGTGGCGTGTACCTACAACGGCACCACCATGGTATTATACGAGGACGGGAAAAGCATAGCAAGCTGGAGCGGCACATGGATGCAGACAGGGTCGTGGACCACCAACCCTCTGGGATTGGGGTACAGGGGCTACGGCGGCATACTCTACTGCAACTGCTCCCTCTCAAACCTGCAGATGTACAACACCTCTCTTGACTCGCCGTCCATAAAGTCTCTTTACCAGGAAGGAATAGGCGGGACGCCGATCAACCTCCAGAACCTCGTCGCATGGTATCCGCTGAACGGCAACGCGAACGACTATTCTGGATTGAACAGCAATGCCAACATCAGCGGAATCGTCAATACAATCTGGAACGCAAACTGGCAATCCGGTTACACCAATCCATCATCCTGACAATCAGACATTAGCCAATATGGTCCTCAGAATCACATAGCCGTCGTGAAAAGTCCTGAGCTTTCCCTCCCCCGCGTTCCTCATCTTCTCAGTGCTGGGTATCTCTATCGTATTGAGGTGCCTTTTTACCGCCTTTATGTTTATCTCGGTCTCTATCCCGAAGCCCTCCTCCTTCAGCCCCAGCCTCTGAAACACCCCTTTCCTGAAGCTCCTGTAGCCGTAGCACATGTCCGTGTAATGCGCTCCGAAGATGAGGTTGACCATGCTCACGAAGACCCAGTTGCCGAAGCGCCTGAGCAGCGTCATGTCCTCGGTCTTGCCACCGGATATGAACCTCGATCCCATGCATATGTCATATCCAGCCTCAACTCCTGCTATCAGCAGCACCAGTTCCCTCGGCTCGTGCGACAGATCTGCATCCATCGATACGACTATATCGCCTTTCGCTGCCTTGAGCCCCCTGATAAGGGCTGAGCCCTTGCCAATCTTGTCGAAAAGTACCTTTGCGCCCATCCTTTTGGCGACCTTCACCGTGTTGTCAGCGGACTCTCCATCCACCACTATTATGTCGAACTCCCTGCCTTCAAGTATCCTCCTTATCTCTTTTATCAGCACGCCTATGTTCTTCTCCTCGTTGAGCGTCGGTATGACTATAGAAACAGATGGCCTGGCCATTAGGTCACTTTCCGATAATAAATGAATAGCAATATATATTAAGCTGAGTCGGCAGTTTTAGATATTATGGACGCTGCGAGGTTTATGGGGCTTGGAGCCACAGCCTTGAAGAACAACTTCTCGAGCCTTGGCAGGCCTTACAAGCTCACCTTTTCCATAACCTACATGTGCCAGAGCAGGTGCATCACATGTGTGCGACCTGAAGAGATAGTTCTAGGAGACAATAGACCAATTGCAGACGTGAAGATTGGGGGCCATGCCGCAGGATCATCCGGCCTAAATGAGATTCGGCAGACCTTTTCTAGGCTATATGAAGGGGATATGGTTAAGATAAAAGCATCAGGCCTTCTGCCTATAGAGGCAACTCCGGAGCATCCTTTGCTTATAGCAAGCTCAAAAACAGTAAGGCATTACCCTCGTATCGCAGTTAACAAAAGCAAATATTTCCGTACATATGAATTTAGCGAGCCCGCATGGAAGGAAGCAAAGGACGCTAGACCTAAAAATTCGTTTGTAGATGGCGATTATCTGTGCGTACCTATAACAAAACGCACCTTAGAGATAAAGGAACTAGATCTCAAGCAGTTTGCTAGAGAACGCGGTGCATCAATATCAAGAGGGAAAGGTCATTCGCTAACATTTCAGCTCAATGAAGATACTGCATGGCTTCTGGGTATCTATACGGCTGAAGGTTGCCCTGCATATAACGGCTCTAGGTTCTCATTTAATGTGAAGGAAATACACCTGCATGAAAATGTTAGCCGAGTAGCACAGCAGCTAGGCTATCGTGTTACAAAGCATGCGGATAGAAACTGCATGGGATGCACTCTAACTTCGGCAATCCTCTCAAGAGCCTTCGTCGAATGGTGTGGCAAAGGCGCACTGAATAAGAAAATCCCGGACTTCATACTATTCAATAAAGACGGTGCAATCCTTAGGGCATTTCTAAAAGGTTGGGAAGATGGTGATGGATACTGGAAGAATGATATGTTCTATGGCTCTACTGTATCAAAGACCCTAGCCTTGCAACTTCAGTTAGCATATGCATCTCTTGGAGTATCTTCTCGCATAACTTACGTACATAGAGAACGCGGAAAATTCCACGATCACGAGGTTAATTATCATGATGTATATATGATAACATATTCTAAAAACCATAAAACAAGATATGTCAAGCGCATAGGCAACTATCTCCTCCATCCAATCCGTAAAATAGAGAGATTCCAATACAATGGAACAGTGCATAATATCGAAACTAGTGACAATACTTACTTAGTCTCGAACGCCGTTGTTCACAATTGCAACATCTGGGAGATAAGGCCAAAAGGGGAGCTATCATTGCAGGAGATACAGGAATTCGCAAGGAAGAACAACTACTTCAAGTGGATAGAGATAACTGGGGGAGAGCCCTTCCTGAGGGGCGACATAGTCGAGATAGTGAGGGCTTTCAAGGAGCATTCTAAAGGGCTGTACATACTTACGATGCCTACGAATTCACTGTGCAACCCTGACATGGAGCTCAGGAAGATGGAGGAGATACTTAAGCTGGGCATACCGAAGGTCTCGATAACGCTCAGCCTTGACGGCTACCGCGAGCTTCACGACAAGATAAGAGGAATACCTGGGAACTTCGACAAGGTGATGAACATGGCAAGAAGGCTCAAGGAGATGCAGAAGCAGTACCGTAACCTCTTCTTCATATTCGGATTCACGATGAGCAAGTTCAACCAGGGCGAGCTCAGCAGGACCTATGAAGAGGTCAGGAAGGAGCTTCCATGGGTCACGTACAACAACTTCCACGTCAACGTGGGGCAGATATCAGACTCTTACTACAAGAACGCAAACCTTGACATAAAGGCGCAGCAGGATATGATAGCGAACGACGTCAAGGTGCTGCTGAAGAACAGGCACTTCGAGCTTGGCGCAATAACGCTTGTCGAGAACGTCTTCCTGAGGAACCTCGTCAGGTACATACAGACCGGAGAGTCGCCCATGAAGTCCAAGAGCCTCGACGCGTCGCTCTTCCTGGACAGCTACGGCAACGTCTACCCATCGATAATGTGGGGCAGGAAGATAGGCAACATAAGGGAGAGCGGCTACGACCTCATGCCGATATGGGTCAACGGCGAGGCAATGGAGGTCAGGAAACTCATAAAGGAGGGCAAGGAGCCGAAGGCATGGACAGCGTGCGAGGCGTACCAGAGCATTGTCGGCAACGTAAGCAGCTTCTTAATTACTCGCTGAGCAAAATCTAGTGGTTCTATGTATATCCTTGGCGTATGGGACGGCCATGACTCAGGAGCGGCATTGATAGAGGACGGCAGGATAGTCTTCGCAGCGAACGAGGAGAGGTACACCAAGAGGAAGCTCGAGGTCAAGTTCCCCTACAACTCCATAATAAACGCGCTCGAGTATGCGAAGATAAGGCCCAGCGACGTCGGCGTCATAGCGTTCCCTACGACAGAGTTCACAAAGACCCTTTCAAGGATATTCCCGCAGCAGAAGGAGAGCTACTACAGGTTCAGGAGAAGGAAGATGCTCAAGCCCGCTTTCGAGAAGCAGATGCACGCCTCTAAGTACCTGATGACCAGCGTGGGGGTGCTGCCTTTCAGCGGCCACATAAGCAAGGCGATGATATCGAGGGAGCTGAGGCACATAGGCTTCAGCAACTTCAAGCTCCACGCGATAGACCATCACACTGCCCATGCGGCCACCGCGGCCTTCACATCGGGGTTCGACAACTCCCTAGTCATAACCCTTGACGGCGTCGGCGACGGCCTCTCTGGATCCGTAAGCACGCTGGAGAACGGAAAGCTGGAGAGGAAGAAGGCGATAGGCGTCAGGGACTCGATAGGCATATTCTTCGAACAGGTGACGAACCTTGTGGGGATGAGGGAGCTGGAGGACGAGGGCAAGGTCATGGCAATGGCCGACTACTCGTATCCGTTTACGTTTGAGGAGAACAAGCTCAAAGACTTCTATACTGTCAATGGCACGCAGATAAGGGCTAAGTACGGGCCTGTCAAGCAGTACGGCATGCTGGAAAGGATATCCTGGGGCATGCCAAGGGAGCAGTTCGCATACATGGCCCAGCAGCTGCTCGAGAACATAATGGAGAGATTCGTTGGCAACTGCATAGACGAGTACGGGATAGACTCAGTCGCGCTGTCCGGCGGCATAATGTCGAACGTGAAGGCGAACATGAGGGTAAGGATGCTGGACAAGCTGAAGAGATGGTACGTATTCCCGCACATGGGAGACGGAGGAATAGCGCTTGGAGCCGCATTGTACGCGAACTACCTAGAGACCGGCAGGAGCGGCTATCCGTTCGAGAACGCCTATCTTGGGAACGAGTACTCAAGCGAGACTGTGGAGAACGTCCTGAAGAGGCATCCGAAGCTCCACTTCGAGGAGTCGGAGGGCAAGGCATCGCATGCCGCTGACCTGATAAACGACGACAATTACATATTCTGGTTCAACAACCGCATGGAGTACGGGCCCAGGGCCCTGGGCAACAGGTCCATACTCGCGAAGGCGAGCTCCGACAACGTGAAGGACAAGCTGAACACGTTCGTCAAGCAGCGCGAGTGGTACCAGCCATTCGCGCCGTCGATGCTCAAGGACGAGGCGGATAACCTGCTCGAGGAGATAAAGGGATACGACCGCTTCATGACGATGGCATACAAGGTCAGGAAGGATCGTGCAGTGGTCATGAGGTCTGTCATGCACGTTGACATGACTGCAAGGCCGCAGATGGTGGGCGACGAGAACAGGGATTACAAGGCTCTTCTCGAGGGCGTGAAGAGGAAGAGCGGATACGGAGTGGTGCTTAACACGAGCTTCAACATACACGGCATGCCGATCGTCGCGAGCCCCGAGGATGCCGTGGATACGATGCTCAAGACCAAGACAAGGTACATGTTCATGGGCGACTATTTCGTCGAGAACGGCGAAGGAAGGTAAAAAGATGAGGATTGCCTTTGCGTACGATGTCGCATATCCATGGCACATAGGCGGCATAGAGGCCATAGACTACAGGGAAGCCAGGGAGCTGGCGAAGGACCACGACGTGCATTTCTACACGATGAGATGGCCAGGCATGAGGGCGAGGCAGGCCAAGGATGGCATACTGTACCACACCTTCCATAATGTGTCTCAGGAGAAGCTCTACAGGCACGGCAGGAGGTCCGTGCGCGAGGCTGTCGCATACGCGTTCGGCCTGTTCAGGATGTTCGGGAAGAGGTTCGACGTGGTCATAACAGACCAGTTCCCGATGCTGCATCTCCCGATACTCAGGCTCTACTGCCTTCTAAGCAGGGCGAAGCTCATCGTGCAGGTAGCCGAGGTATGGGATAGGAGGTACTGGACAAGCTATCTCGGGAGGTTTGGCGGCATCGCACATGCGTTCTCAAGGCTGGCGATAAGGGGCGCAGACTATTACATCGCCAACTCGAGCGAGACCTCGGACGCGCTGGAAGCGATAGGCATTAACCCAAACAGGATAACTGTATTCTCGCCGGTAATAGACAGCGAGGAGCTGAAGGAGGCCAGGTCAAGGTTCAAGGGCAGCAACTACAAGAAGGTCATGTTCTCCGGCAGGTTCATAAAGGAGAAGAGGATCGACAAGCTCCTCGACGCAGTGGCAATTGCTTCCAAGAAGGAGCCGGCCATGCGGGCAACGATAATAGGGAAGGGCCCTGAGCAGGCTAGAATAGAGAGGATCATACACGACAAGAGGCTCGCGAACAACGTCACCCTGTCAGGATTCTACAGGAAGAAGGGGGATTTCTACAGGGAGATAATGGAATCATCTGTAATGCTCCACATGTCGGAAAGGGAGGGCTTGGGGATAGTGGCAATAGAGTCGATAGCCCTGGGCACCCCTGTCCTGCTCCCTGACTACTCGCCAATGCCAAGGGAGGTCAAGGAGATGTGCATGGTGGTTAAGGAGAAGGAGATACCTGCAATGCTGGTGAAGATGGTGAGGAGCGGCGAGAAGGCGAGCTTCATAAAGAACGTGCACAACCTGGACACGTTCTCGACATTGAGGATACGCGACGTCTTCAGCCACATATTCAGCAGGATAGACGCGCACGGGAAGGTGCATAAAGGTTAAAAGGATTGTAAGAGGAATGTCTCTGCTTGTGATTAAGTGATAGACTACAAAGGCATAGAGTCCAAATGGCAGGCCGAATGGGAGAAGGCGCGCCTGTTCGAGGGCAACATTTCGGACAAGGAGTCCTATTTCATAACAGTCGCGTTCCCCTACCCGAACGCGCCCCAGCACATAGGCCATCTCAGGGCTTACGGAACAGGTGATGTCATCGCCAGGTACAAGCGCATGAAGGGCCTCAATGTCCTATTCCCGATGGCCTTCCACGGCACCGGCACCCCGATACTCGCGTTCGCCAAGAGGCTGAAGAACAATGATCCCGACCTGATCAACGAGCTGAAGATGTTCCACGTTCCAGATGAGGAGCTGAAGAAGATGACCGATCCGCTCTACATCGCAAACTACTTCGTCGCTGAGATAGAGAACGGCATGAGGAGGGCGGGATACAGCATAGACTGGAGGAGGAAGTTCGTGTCCATAGAGCCGTTCTTCAGCAAGTTCATAGAATGGCAGTTCAAGATGCTCAACGAGAAGAATTACCTTGTCAAGGGCAGGCATCCTGTCGGCTGGTGCCCGAACGAGAACAACGCGGTGGGCATGCACGACACGAAGCACGACGTGGAGCCGGAGATAGAGAAGCAGACAGCTGTCAAGTTCAAGGTCGAGGGGGAGGAGAGCTACATGCTCTGCGTCACGTACAGGCCTGAGACGGTATACGGGGTGACGAACCTTTTCGTTAACGAGGAAGCGGAATACGTCAAATGCACCATAAACGGCGAGAGCATCTACCTATCAAAGGCTGCGTCTGAGGTGCTGAAGTACCAGCTCGACATCTCGCAGGCCGAAGACGTAGCGCCGCAGGAGATGCTCCAGAAGAGATGCATAGGCATGGATGGCAAAGCCATACCTGTGCTCTCAGGATTCTTCGTTGACAAGGAGATAGGCACTGGGATAGTCATGAGCGTTCCTGCCCATGCACCATTCGACTACTCAGCGATAGAGAGGCTGAAGGCTAAGGGATACGCTACCGACATAAGTCCGATCAAGGTGCTCGAAATCCCTGGCAAGGATTACGAGATACCTGCGCTCGCATATCTCAAGATGGCGCAGACCGATGCGAACGGCACCATGGAGGAGATAGAGAAGGCAACGAAGCTTGAGTACAGGGACGAATCGCATCTGGGGAAGATGACAATCAAGGGATACGAAGGCATGCCTGAGACTGAAGCACGGGAGAGGATAGCCGCAGACCTGATAAAAGGCAGCAAGGCCATGGAGCTCTACATACTGGTGAACATTCCTGTGTACTGCAGGTGCGGATACGGTGTCGTCGTGAAGGTCGTTGACAACCAGTGGTTCATAAACTACGGCGACAAGGAATGGAAGGAGAAGACGAAGGAGGCATTCAAAGGCATAAGGATACTGCCTCCGAAGTCGAGGAAGGCCTTCGAGGCGGCCATAGACTGGATAGACCTTAGGGCCGTGGCAAGGGCCCAAGGACTGGGAACCAGGTTCCCCCTCGACCCGAACTACATAATAGAGTCCCTATCAGACTCGACCATATACATGGCGTTCTACACCATATCGCACCTGATAAGGAACGTGAAGCTGGAGAGCCTCAAGCCGGAGTTCTTCAGCTACGTGTTCCTAGGAGAAGGCAATCCAGAGGAGATATCGAAGCTGACAGGCATAGACTACGACATCGTAAAGAGGTGCAAGGAGTCGTTCGACTACTGGTACCTCAACACCTCAAGGCATTCGGGCGTCGACCTGATATTCAACCACCTCACCATGTACATCTACAACCACGTCGCGCTGCTTGAGCAGAAGAGGTGGCCCAAGCAGATAGTGGTCAACGGATCGGTGCTCAGCGAGGGCGAGAAGATGTCCAAGAGCCTGGGCAACATAGTCCCTCTGATAGACGGCATAGAGAAATACAGCGCAGACCTGATAAGGTTCGTGGTCGTCGCGGGAGCGGACCTGTTCAGCGACTCGGAGTTCAGCGCGGACGCTGTCAAGGGAGTTGACGAGAGGCTCACCTTCGTTTATGACATTGCGAGAAAACTGGACAGCATGGAGAGCACTGAGCTGACGCACATAGACTACTGGCTATATTCAAAGCTCAACAGGAAGATAATTAGCGCAAGCGAGAGCATAGAGCAGCTCGAACTTCGCGCCTACGCTACAGCTGTCCTCTACGATTCAGTGCTTGAACTCAGGAGGTACTTCAACAGGAAGGGGGCAAACGGCATAGTTGTCAGGGATTACGTATCAGCGCTTGCGCTTCTCCTGTCACCAATAACCCCGCACATGGCTGAGGAATTGTGGCACGCACTCGGCAATTCCACGTTCGCATCGGTCGAGAAGTGGCCCACTGCGAATCCTGAGATGGTGAGCGACAGGATAGAGAGCGAGGAGGGCATGCTGGACGGCATAATCGATGACACGAAGGCCGTAATAGAGCTGATGAAGAGGAAGCACGGTTCGGATCCCAAGTCAGTCAGGTACATAACGGCTGCAAAATGGAAGATGCCGATTACGAACGCTGTCGCAGGGAGCAAGAAGATAGGCGCTGCTGTGGAGCTGATAAAGAGCGATCCTGAGGAGTTGAAGGGCTTTGACAAGGGCAGGATGATGGCCTACGCGACTGGATTGGGGAAGAAGGTCAACTCGTTGCAGAAGACTGAGGTAACGCAGGACGACGAGATGAAGCTGATAGTAGAGTCGTCGGCATACATATCCTCGATCCTCAACTGCGAAGTGTCCGTGGAGCGCGAAGAAGACTCCAAATCGGCAAGGGCTTCTGCCGCGATGCCCGGAAGGCCGGCGATAGAGGCAGAGTTCTGATCACAGCCTTATTCCTGTTGCTATGCTCGACATCACGAGCGCCAGCACTAGCACAACCAAGAGATTGACTATGAGCCCTATCGGCGAGTATATCTGGAAGTACATAACAGCGGTCACGTAGAAGAATATGAATATCATGGCAAGCACGCCGATGTATACTGTCTTGCTCCATCTCAGGACCTTGCTGCCGTCAAGAGGGTATATGGGGAGCATGTTGAAGAAAGCGATGTACACGCTTATGAAAAGGGTCGTACCCACCAATGTTGTAAGGTAGTTGTGCTGCGAAAGGTAGGAGTTGCCGAATACGGCTATTGCAAGGAACACGAGGAACACGCCAAAATTTGTGAGAGGGCCTGCCAACGAGACCATCGCCTCCTGCTTCTTCGAGAAGCTGCTGGCGAATATGACAGTCGCTCCTGGTATGCCTATCAGGAACCCTATCATGCTGCTGACAACAGTTATCAGAAGCCCGTCCTTCGAAGCCCTGAACGCGGCAGAGGCACCGTACCTCTGCGCCACTATCTTGTGCATCAGCTCATGGAGCACGAAGGAGAGCGAGACAGCGACGAATGCAATAGGTACGAGCTCCAGGAACCCCACGAACGAGCCGCCTGAGCCGAAAAGGCTGCCAAGACCGCCTGAGAAGACGAGCGCGAAAGCGAGCGTAAGGACAACGTCAGCTACGAGTATGTTCTTTATCTCAATCGATGAGATGGACCTGTCGGTGTAGATCGTTTGCATGGTATTCCTATCACAACAAACCTTATAAAAGCGAACAGCAATGTTTCGTTGAATATATAGTCCCGTAGTCTAGTGGTCAAGGATAGCGGGCTCTGAACCCGTTGACACCAGTTCGAATCTGGTCGGGACTATCTAGTCTCTATTCTTAACCGATTCGGCGCATGCCAGTCAGCGCGAGGACGCTTAAATACGAGCCCGTTTCCGTAACGCTTGAATCCATGGTAGGGGCAGCACAAATTCCGTCTTGACCATCTCATCGGTGTCTTCGGATACTGAATGGCACGTTGTAGCGCACCTGCCCAAAGGCGCGATGTTCGTGGAAAACATCGCCGACCTGCTGCTATTGCGCGGCGCCTCTAATGTATATTTGTCTGCCGACAACCATCTCAGTAAGGCGTGAATATTATCTGAGCAGCAGACATCTTCTTGTAGAAGGCCTTCTCAGCTTCGGCTTCCCTGGGCTTTATCATCAGCTCGTCAAACCCTGTCCATAGCGTATACCAGCTCGCAGGCGTCAGGACGACCTCTATGGCCGATTTTAGGATGGGGCTTATGCCTTCCAGCGACAGCATGTACACGTCAGCCGTCCCTATGACTACGCCAACGACAACCAGGGCGAGCGCCTGCCTGCTGCGCTTGGAGAGTTCCTCCTTTGCATACCTGTAGCTCTTCCTGAAATAGGCCTTGAGCCTCGTCTTTATCGTCTCCTCGTCAGCAAGGTTCCTTGCTGCCTTTGGTATGAGCAGGTTGAGTTCTATCCCGGTGTCCTTGTCCCTGGCTTCCCTCCTGGTCTCGGAAAGGAAGTCCACTGAAAGGGCCCGTTCCGCATAAGATCTGGGATCGAAATCGGAGAAGATGTCATCGTAGGTATCAAGTATCAGGCTTATCTCGGCCTTCTCTATCAGCTCCTTAATCTTAGCCTCGCTGCCATCTGCCATAATTGACATCGCCCAGCAAAAATTTAAATAGTTTGTAATGCATCTCTAGCCCATGAACAAACTGGGTCTGGCATTGATACTGGCAGCGACCGTAGTATTGGCTGGGGCTTATCTCTACGAAAACGGAATGCAGCCCTCGGGCTCTCACGGCCCATCGGCAACTACGGCAGCATCCTCTATACCCGTCTCGACCTCCCAGCTAACCACGGCGCAGACAAACTACAGCTCATCTTCAAATGCCAGCATAGCGTCGGCGATGCAGGCATGCAGCAATGCAGGCATACCGGAATCGCAGTGCCAGAGTTACTGCGAAAGCAACCCGCAGGCATGCGGATTCAACGGGCAAGCGCAGCAGGCCAATTCCACGACAGTGCCGACAACGACTGTAGCCCAGACGGCCTTATCAACCCAGGACTTCATAGTTGCAGTCCCAGTCAACCTTTCGCAGATATCACAGATAAGCAAGTTCAGGAGCTGCGTAGGCCACGACTACAGCGGCTATGACGTGAACGGCACGCTGGAGACGAACAGGTCGATGAAGCACTACTTCACGCCAAGCGCATCGTATGCGTTCACGACTGGAAGGATACAGGAGTTAGCCCCGTTCAACGGCACTGTAGTCAGCATAACAAGGGAGCAGACGCCGATAGGATACCAGGTGTGGATAGCAGACGCTACAAGCAACGCTACCGTGTCGTACAACGGACAGACGTACCCCACTCCGGGAATATGGACAGCGATATTCTTCCACATGGATCCTGCCAGTGGGATAGCGGTGGGTTCCAAGGTTTCCGCAGGGGAGCTGATAGGATACGCCAACCAGAGCTCCAACGAGCAGACTTTCGACATAGCGCTCGCGAATTTCAGCCATTCGAGCAGCAATTCCAGGGAAACCTTCGATTCGATATTCAACCACATGGACCAGAGCGTTCTGGTGCAATTCGCCCAGCACGGCGTGAACCGGAGCAATATCGTGATATCGAAGGCCTATAGGGATTCGCATCCCTGCACATTCAGCAACTACCCGTACTTCACAGGGCCTCCAAGCGCAAACGAATCGGTTACTCTGAACCGCTAGTAATCGGCATCGCTGGGCACGACTGCAGGAGAATACGCGAACATCAGCGCCATCCTTTCGGCATCATCCTTGCCGATCCTACCGTAACGGTTTGCCTTGAAGGAGAATGCCCTGTAGCTGTAGCCTTCCAGTATCTCTACTGCCTCATTGCCGGACCTCGCGAAGGCGAGCTCTCTGTCAACCTGGTTTATTCCAAGCATCAGCACTGCAGACGGGCCGTTGAACACAGGACTCTTCTGAACTGCAATCATCTCGATGCCTTTCCTTCCTGGAGCGCACATGATCTCTATCGTCGCAGGATATGCAGCTATGCCGTTCTCCATGCCTGGAGAGTATACAGGCCTCGTGATGACAACATTGATGAGATCCCCTCTTGAAGGAATGGCTGTATCCCTTTCGGTATGAGTATGGAAGGCAGCAATCTGCAGGAATGGAACTCCGAACTGCTTCTCAAGTGCCTGCTCATGTCCCAATATGTCGAATATTATACCGTCAGGGCTTCCTTTTTCAGGCATTGTAAGCCGCGTGAATTGGGAGTTGACCTGCCTGAAGGCTATGAAACCAGCCTCTACTCCATGCCTTTCGGTGCTTCCAAGGGACAATCTTATCCTGTGCGAGAACTGCCTTGAAGAGAAGAGCTTGTAGAGATATCCTGATGTGACGCCAGCGACGCTATTCTCAGCTGCGCCCCTGCGTGTCCTGAAGAGCGCGTCCGCAGCCCTCAGCGTGTCCTCTCGCCTTGCGGCCTTCAACGACCGCAGTTCAGCTGAATTGGCCTTCGCTGTCCTGTTTGCCATGAGGCAGAGGTGGATATTCATGGTATATAAGCATTGGGAATGCTGCCAGACTGCAAAGGCCGATTGCCGGTGCCCATGCATATTATTATATATCAAGAAAAGACAGGTTGAAGCGTGGTTCATTGTCTCTATACATATACTTTGAGGATGGCGCGAAGAGGGACAGGCTGACTGTTCAGCAGCCGTTCTACGGGATGCCGGGAGATACAGTGGCAAAGCTTACTGTAAGCAAGCACACTCCAAGAGGCACTATACTGGAGCAGGACGAGGGGTTCAGGACAACGCTAGGTCTTCTGATGAGGGGGGCAAACGGAAAGCCAAGGAGCGAAGGAGAGGCCTTGCACGAGCTGGAGAGGGCGATAGCAAGGGCCCACTCGGTCGCTGACGGGGTTGCGACTGCGGTTCGCAGGAGCGCACTGCAGGCAAGGCGCAGCTGACCTTTAGTGGTATCATGAGCAAGCTGGCCGCGCGCGGCAGGATGATAAACGGCATGAGCGTGCTTGTATACGAGGACAGCAAGGCACTGTACAGCGACGCGATAAGGCCGCTCTTCGGCATGCTGAGGAACGGCAACGGCCATCCTACTTTCGGCTTCGCTACAGGCGGCACGTTCCTTCCATTCTACAGGGCGGTGGTATCTGAATTCGGCAGGAACGGAGACAGCTTCAGGAAGGCGAGGGCCTTCAACCTTGACGAGTACTGGAGGATAGACCCGAAGAACCCAGGCTCGTACGCGTTCTACATGCATAGCAACCTCTACTCCCACATAGACATGGGTCCCGGAATGGCGCAGCTGCCTAGGGGCAACGCGGAGGACCCTCGCGCCGAGGCAAGAGGCTACGAAGGCAGGATACGCAAGGCAGGAGATGTGGACCTTCAGTACCTTGGCATAGGCAGGAACGGCCACATAGGGTTCAACGAGCCTGGAACCAGCTTCCGTTCGAAGACCCATCTCGTGAAGCTGTCACCCAGGACCAGGGAGGCCAACTCCCAGTACTTCAGCAACGGGGACATGCCAAGGAAGGCGCTGACCATGGGGATAAACACTATACTCAGGTCGAGGGAGATAGTGCTCATCGCGACAGGTGAGGAGAAGTCGGCTGCTGTGATGAAGGCGCTTCAGGGTCCTGTCAGCCCAAGGACGCCTGCATCTGCGCTGAGGCTCCATAGTAGAGCCACCTTCATGCTCGATGAGGAAGCGGCTTCGATGCTAAGGCGCTGAAGACGATATTGCCTCTTCAAAACAGCAAAAGGTTTAAATACGTATTCATAATATACTATAAGCACAGTGAACAGTCCTTTTCACTCGTTTTCAGAGGTAAAAAGGCTTACAAAGATTTACGATTGGTGAATTTATATGGCAGACAAACCGCACATGAATCTGATCTTCATCGGGCACATAGACCACGGGAAGTCAACGACAGTAGGAAGGCTGCTCTACGACACTAAGTCGGTATCGGAGCAGGACATGAAGAAGCTGAAGGAAGAGGTAGCGAAGTACAACAGGCCCACATTCGAGTTCGCGTTCGTAATGGACCAGCTCAAGGAGGAGAGAGAAAGGGGCATCACGATAGACATAATGCACAGGGACTTCCAGACGCCGAAGTACTACTTCACGATCATAGACGCGCCTGGGCACAGGGACTTCGTAAAGAACATGATCACCGGGGCAAGCCAGGCAGACGCTGCGGTGCTCGTAGTCTCTACCCCTGACGGCATACAGAGCCAGACAAGGGAGCACGCATATCTTGCGAGAGTCCTCGGAATAAGCCAGCTGATAGTCGGGCTGAACAAGATAGACGCTGCGGGATACGACAGGGGCAAGTTCGACGATGCGAAGAACAAGGTTACCGAGCTGCTCAAGACAGTAGGATACGATCCTGCTAAGATACTTTTCGTTCCTTACTCTGCGCTTGAGGGCATAAACGTTTCAAGCAAGTCGGACAAGCTGTCTTGGTACACGGGACCTACGCTGCTCGAGGCCCTTGACACGCTGCAGCTTCCAAAGAAGCCGACGGACAAGCCGCTGAGGCTGCCTGTCCAGGACGTATATTCAATAGCAGGATTCGGAACCGTCCCTGTAGGGAGGGTCGAGACGGGAGTCATGAAGCCTGGGGACCAGGTCATAATAATGCCTGCCGGAGTGAAGACCGAGATAAAGTCCATAGAGATGCACCACCAGCAGCTGCAGAAGGCTGAGCCTGGAGACAACGTCGGCTTCAACATCAAGGGCGTCGACAAGAAGGACATCAAGAGGGGAGACGTCATAGGACCTACTACATCTCCGCCTACAGTGGCGCAGGAGTTCACCGCGCAGATAGTGGTGATAAACCACCCTACCGCGATAGTTCCCGGTTACACGCCAGTCTTCCACCTGCACACGATGCAGATAGCAGCTACGATAATGGAGATAATGGAGAAGAAGGACCCTAAGACAGGCCAGACGCTCCAGAAGAACCCTGAGCTGATAAAGAACGGCGACGTCGCTCTCGTCAAGATCAAGCCAACCAAGGCCATCTGCGTCGAGAAGTACAGCGAGTTCCCCCAGCTCGGAAGGTTCGCGATCAGGGACATGGGACAGACTGTTGCTGCAGGAGTCATCCTGGACATAACCAAGAAGCAATGATGATTCCTTGCCAACAGCCAGAATAAAGATAATAAGCAGGAAGAAGGACGACGCGAGGAGCATCGTCGAGAAGATAGTCGAGATCGCAAAGAGCATGGGCATAAAGTACAAGGGCCCTATTCCTCTTCCTACAAAGAGGCTGTCGATATCCACAAGGAAGACCCCTTGCGGAGACGGTTCCCACACCTACGAGCACTGGCAGATGAGGATACACAACAGGCTCATAGAGATCGAGGGGAGCGAGCAGGCATTAAGGCAGGTGATGAGGATACCTGTTCCCGACACGGTCCAGATAGAGATGACCCTCTCCTAAAAAGCCCTGTCTTCTTTTGCCCTGTTGTTCCTGGCTCTCACTATGCTCCTGAACAACCCTCTCTTTTCCCCACTCCTTGTGCGCTGCAGCTCTTTGAATATCTGGTTTGCCAATCTCTGCCTCTTTCCCGGAAAGCTGATTGCGTTCATGCCCTTATGACCTCGTGAAGAATGCGCCCGTTGCCTGATGCAGCCTTGCTTTCCTTATCCAACACCTCTGCAACAATCCTTGCAAGCGTGTCTGCAGCAGTCTCTCCAGGCCTTGCATGCCTCTTAAGCTGCTCGCCATGCGGCCCGAACACCTTCCTGTCTAGCGTTATACCAAGGTTAGCGAGCCTTACCAGCGCGTCGACCCCGCTCTCCCTGTCATGCCTGTGCCTAGCAAGGTTCACAAGCGCATTCACAGCAGGCCCATACCTCAGCCCGAAGACTCGCTCGCGATAGGTCTGATCCGGAGTCTGCCTTTCTATGTTCCTGTTCAGCCTTTGTATGGTTTCCAAACCGTGCAATCCAAAACACCTCAGAACGCCATGTACTTTCCTAGCGATATGTCTATCGTGAAGTTCTTCAGGTCTTCCAGCCATTTCTCGGCCTGGTACCTTGCCTTGCTCTCCACGTTGCCGAAGTTCGCCCCCGATTCAGTCACCAGCTCTATGTTCAGGTTGAGCGGCTCGTCTATAGGCTTCCCTATCTGCGACAGTATTGCTATGTCGCATTCCAGTATGGAAGGCTGCTCCTTTGTTATGCTGTTCGCCATCTGCGTGGCGAGCAGGTTGTATATCTTCCCTATGTGGTTGACAGGGTTCTTTCCTGCAGCGGCCTCGAGAGACATGTGCCTGAAAGGCGTTATGAGCCCGTTGACCCTGTTGCCCCTTCCTACTGAGCCGTCGTCCCCTGCCTCGGCGCTGAGCCCGGACTTCGTCAGGTATACCTCGTCGCCGTCAAGAGGATCAGCAGTATTCACATGCACCGTTACCTCTTTTGCGACAACCCTCTTTGCAAGCTTCTCAACATCAGATTTCACCCTTTCCTTCTGCCTGTTGTAGTCCTCGAGGTCCTTGACCAGGTGCGCCACGAAGGCTATGGCGATCGTCAGCACTATGCCGTCGCCCTCTCTCAGCCCCATGACCTTGATATCCTCGCCAACCGCAGGCATGATGCTCTTGTACTCCTTCCCGTTAAGGTACCTCTCGGTCTCGAGCACGAGCCTTTCCACGTCTGAGAACGGGGCGAAGCCTATGCCGAATGAGGTGTCGTTCGCGAGCGGCACTCCGTCGCTCCTCGAGAAGACGTGCATCAGGTCGGTGCTCCCTTTGGCTATCCTTGACTCGAAGCTCACCTCGTTCTCTATGTCGAGGAACCTCGTGTTCTTCTTCAGGTAGCTGAGAGCCACGTCCTTGGCTATCTCATTCACGTCTATCCTCTTGCCGTCGAACGTCTCAGTCGCTCTGCCTGTTATTATGACCTCTATCTTCTTGGTTATCTTTCCTGCTCCGAACTTCGCTTCAGAGGCGCCGCCTATGATCAGCCCCTTGTCAACGTTGTGGTGCAGTATCGCATCGCACTGGCCGAGGTACGCCCTGCTGAGCGCATGGCTCGTCTCATCGACTATGCCGTCTATGAGGCTGTCAGGATGCCCCATGCCCTTCCTCTCGACGTACTCCGTCCTCTTGTTCGCAATGTAGCAGCTATTGTCCAGCTTGCTTATCGATATGTTCTTTGCCAATTTATCCCCTTAGAACTTGGTCATAATATGAACTGGAAGCTTTATAACCTTGATTGTAATTATAATAATATGGAATATTACTGTTGGTAATTATGCCCTACGATATCGACGACCTTGAGACAATATCCAGCAGGATAAGGAGCATGAGGAAGGCGCTCAACGTGAGCCAGAAGAGCCTTGCGTCGATGCTCGGCCTCAGCCAGGCTACAGTGGCGAGGGTGGAGAGCGATGTCAAGAGCCTTAATCCGAGCTACCTGACGGTATTCAGGATCATGGAGGGCCTGAACAGCCTCGAGAAGGAGAGCGAAAGGAGCGCGATACTGAGGAAGAAGGCGCACAACATAATGCACAGGAACATAACCTCGATAAGGCCTACCACCACTGTGGCCCGCGCGATTTCAGTGATAAAGGACTACGACTTCCCCCAGATACCGGTCATAGACGCAGGCGGCACGCCTGTAGGCACGGTATACCAGAGGGACCTTCTCAGCATAGCCACAAGGTCGCCTGAGAGCGTCAACGAGATGAGGATACGCGACGTGATGGAGCCGGCCCTTCCGCAGGTGGCGAAGGATACCGACGTGCTGAAGCTGAAGTCGGTTCTCGAGAACTGGAGCGCTGTGCTTGTCGTTGACAAGGGCAAGGTTGTCGGGATAGTGACGATATACGACGTGCTGAAGCTCGTCTGATCAGGCTGCGCTGTCGCTCCTGAGCATCTGCAGCGCTATGCCCCTGTTGTCTTTTATTATGTTCTCGGTCTCGCCGGGGTCCTGCTTGATGTCGTAGAGCTCGTCCTTCATGCTGCCGCTACGGTAATGTATGAGCTTTAGGTTCTTGTGGTATATGGCCGTGGCGAACGTGTTGCGGATCCTCTTCTCCCTGTATATCTTCCTGGCGGACTCTACCCTGCTTTTTATCCCGTTGAGTATCGGCGTGTCCCATACCTCGGTTATCCCCACATGGTCGGAGAAGACATAGCTATCCCTCTTGAGGTTACCGTCCACCATGTCCTCCTTCCCGTATCCTATCCTGACCAGGGAATCGTTCAGCGCAGAAAGACTGACGGGATTCTCTATCCTCTCTTTGGTGTTCACCTGCTTGCCTCCTATGAACCTGCCGGCTATCAACGGCACGTGAACGACCTCGTTGTACGGGAACATGCTGTGGAACATCTGGTTGTGCTCGAGGAAGGCCTGCCCGTGGTCCCCGGCTATCACCAGAACCGCGTCGTCCAGCAGGCCGTTGGCCTTCATGCCGCTCATGAGCTCCCTTATCTTCGCGTCAAGGTAGATCAGCCTCTTCTTGTACGCCTCCTTGATTATGTGTATGTTCTCCCTGTCCACTATGTTCGTGAGGTAGAACCACTTGTCCTGCTCCACATAGTCACGGGTTATGAAGTTGGTAGGGTAGCCGTCATGGGCCTCCATGTAGTTTATGAATACGAAGTTGCTTTCGTTGCCCACATCCTTCGCATACCTGTTTATCAGCGAATTCGTCAGCGCCGCGCCCTGGTCCATCTCGTAGTAGCCGTACTCCTCTGCGAAGTGCCTGTTGACCTTGGTCCTGAGCTTCACGTACAGCCTGTCCATCTCGTCCTTGGGTATCACCCTTGAGACGTTGCATGCCAGGTCTATTATCTTGCCCCTCCACCTGTCGCTGGCTGCCAGCTTCAGCACAGACTTGACATATGTCTTTGACTTGGGTATCTTCCTGTCGAAGTAGACGTTGTCGACGTGGCTGAACCCCTCGGCGAGGCCGGTATGCCTTGACACAAGCGCGTTGTTCGAGAACATGGCCGTCTTGTATCCGAGGTATGAGAGGTGCTTGGCAAGCGTCATCTCGCCCTCGTTTATGTACTTCGACTTGGTCAGGAAAGGGTCCGTCATGGTGTCGTAGTTCTTCATCTTGTCCTTGTTCAGCTCCTTGATGTGCCTTACCCTCTTGCCCAGGAACAGCGACATGTGCGACGGTATGGTGTATGTGCCAGGAGCTACGGCGTTGGCATAGACGGTCCCCATCCTGCCTATGCCATCTATAGTCTCAAGATCGAGGCTGCCTCCGTACATCTTCAGCGAGTCGGCCCTTAAGGTATCCAGCATCAGGAATACTATGTCAGGCCTGTCCTTCCTTTTCAATCAAACCACTGCCGATACTATAAAGAGGAGTCTTTATAAGAATTTTTTGGTGGAGGAGATGACTCTGCTCAGACCAGTCCCAGCGCGGCGAACATCACAGGCATTATTATCGTGGCGTCTCCGTCTATGGTCACGTACTTCGCCTTCTCCTTGACCTTGCCCCAGGAGACTGCCTCTGTGAGCCTTGCGCCAGACAGGCTGCCGTCGTACTGGCTCGCCGTGGTTATGTACACGGCGTAGTCGAGGCCGCCCTTGAACTGGTTCCACCAGATGACGTGGTGCTTGCTTATGCCCCCGCCCACCATGAATGCTCCAGTCACCTTGTTGTCGAACGCTATGTTGCTGAGCATGAGCTCGTCCTTGATGACGTTGAGCTTGAAGTCGTGGTCCTGCGAGAAGAGGACCAGCTGCGTCCCGAAGGCGCCGTCCACGATTCCAGGGTTGAAGATCGGGACGTCGTGCAGGTACGCCTGCCTGATTATGGACGAATTGTCCTTTATCCTCTTCCCGAACTCCCTCAGAAGCTCGCTCGGGCTGTATTCCACCTTGTAATCCCTTGAGGAGTAGATGTCGTCCATTATCTTGGCGAAATGCTTCTCGACGGCGTCGCCATACTCCTTATTCTCGATGAAGACGTTCCCGAGCCTGTATATGGACATGTGCAGGAGCTTGCTGTCGTCGGCCTCGAAGGACCCGACGCTGTACTTCCCACCGTAAGCCCTCGCAAGGTCGTGGTCTATGGTGCCGCACGTGGTCATTATGGCGTCGAAATGCTTGACGGCATCCGCGATCATGCCCTTCATCCCTGTCGAGATTATGTCTGCAGGGAAAGAGAGGAAGTTGTAGGAGTCCTTGTCTGCGAGCATGCTCCTGGTTATTTCGACGCCGTTGACTAGGTTCTGCCCGGAGAAGCCGCCCATGTCCTTCATGCTGCGTATGAGCTCGCTGACAGTCATGCCCTTTTTCAGCCTTATGTCCTTAACGCCCCTTGCAAGGAGCCTCTTCTTGAGATTGTCCGCCATGCTAAGCCCCATTAACAGGTACAATGTATCTGGCAGATATTATAAGCCTTTACGGCGCGCTGTTCGCGGCCAGACGTATCCAGCAGAGCCATATTAAAATTTATCCGTCAATTCTCTTAGTGTGGTATGTTGGAGGTAAAGGCGCCTGCAAACATCAAGCTGTTCGGGGAGCATGCGGTTGTCTACGGAAGGCTGGCAGTAGCAACTGCTGTAGACCTTTTCGCAAGGGCGAAGTCGAAGGCTAGCGGAAGCTCCGCCCTGAGGCTCGTCCTTAACGACTTCAAGGCGTCGTACGACTTCTCTGAGGAGCAGCTGACCTACATATACTCCAGATACAAGAACAAGAGGAACATAAACGATTACATACATGGAAATGCGTCGATACCGCAGCTGATGCTGCCGTTCGGCACCATAGCTGCAAGGCTGATGAAGGAGCATGGGATGGACGTGCTGGGGAAGGAGGTCAGCATAGATTCTGAGATACCGATACAGGCGGGCCTCGGGAGCAGCTCCGCTTTCTCCACCTCGTTCACTACACTGCTTGTAAAGGAATCGGGCAACGGCATGGAGAGGGACGAGATAGTGGACGTCGCGAGGGACGGAGACAGGATACTGCACAGGAACGATGGCGCAGGCATGATAGACGTCAACGCATCGTTCTACGGCGGGTATGTCAGCTACAAGAAGGATAAGGGAGTCAGCGTAGAGGATGTCAAAGGCTCCATGAACATCATGATAGTCAACACCGGGCCGAAGAGGAGCACCGCCGAGACCGTAGGCAGCGTCACTGAGCTGCATAGCAAGAGGAAGGCATACACCGAGAAGATATTCGACGAGATAGAGGGATGCTCCATGCGGGGCCTGGAGGCCCTGAAGTCCATGGACCTCAACGTCCTCGGCAGATGCATGTTCAAGGACCAGGAGATGCTTGTCAAGCTTGGTGTGTCAAGCCCAGGGCTGGACAGGCTCGTGGAGATGGCGAAGAAGGAAAAGGCCCTAGGAGCAAAGCTGAGCGGAGGAGGGGGCGGTGGAATAGGATTCGTGCTCCTGGACAAGAAGAACCAGAGGCTTGCTGACATGCTGAAGGCCGAAGGGTTCACGGTATACAACTCGAAAACAGGCGCTGAAGGCGCTGTGGAGTATTTCTAGTGCAT
The DNA here is from genome assembly GCA_028866995.1 of Microcaldota archaeon. Lineage (GTDB taxonomy): Archaea > Micrarchaeota > Micrarchaeia > Micrarchaeales > CABMGC01 > JAGWGW01. The sequence goes on along the minus strand of JAGWHD010000002.1, from coordinate 44,208 downwards.
GTCAATGGCATTCGGCTCAAAATCAAAGGCTCCGGGGAAGATACTCTGGCTGGGAGGTTATTCGGCATTGGAGAAGCCCAATATCGGCTTCGTGACTACGGTAGACTCTTTCGTCAACGTCGAGGTGAAAGCGGCCTCTTCCAACTCCCTGCTCCTGAACTCGGTATCGTTGAACGAGATGGCCAAAGGGACGCTGGAAAGCGGAAGGGCGGCGCTCAGGACATCCGAGGAGATGTCGCTGTTCAGGACTGCGGTCGAGATAGCTGTGTCGTACGTCTCCGCATTGGGCGTCAGGTGCAGCGGCATGGAGGTGACAGCGGCGAACGATCCAGGGTTCTCGTATTCGGTTGCCGGTGGAAGGCTCTCGAAGAGCGGACTCGGGAGCAGCGCCGCAGTGACCGTTGCCACAATAGGAGCGATACTGCGTGCCCATGGGATAGACATAAACAAGGACGACTGCCTTCACAAGCTTTCCCAGCTGTCGCATACCGTTGCTACGGGCAAGACCAGCAGCGGCTTCGACATAGCAGCTGCCACCCACGGCACGATAATATACGAGCGCTATACTCCTGACATAACGAACGGCTTCCCTAAGGAGTACACCGACGATGAGCTGCTAGGCCTGGTCAAGAGGGAATGGAATTACAGTATAGAGAAGTTCTCCATGCCGGGCATATTCAAGATGAGCTACGCGAGCTTCGTAGGAGAGGGCATGTCCACTAAGGCAGCTGTCTCAAAGGTATTCGAGTTCAAGAAGAGCAATCCCGAAAGGTACATGGAGCTCATAGGGGAGATAGGCAACGCGTCTAACAGGTCAATAGATTCGCTGAGGCGCATATCCGTGGACGGAAGCGATTCCGACGCGCGCAACGAGTTCAGGAGCTCGTTCAACGCAGGAAGGGTAGCAACAAAGAGGCTTGGCATAGAGAGCGGCGTTGAGATCGAGGACGACTACAGCACCGGCCTGATAGAAGAGAGCTGCAGGAACGGAGCCTTTGTCGCGAAGCTTCCAGGGGCAGGAGGGCGTGATGCTATAGCCGCACTCTCGATCAGTCCGGACGATGAGAAGCTTAGGAGGTTCTGGTCATCAAACAAATCTCTGTCAGTGCTTGACATAAGGACTAGCAACGAGGGCTTCAGCTCTTCGGCATGAGCCTTCCTGCATCTATCAGCGAATCGCTCTCCGGAAGCGTTTTCGGGCCGCTCCCTATCCCTGCCGTCTTCACCTCCTTTATCCCCTGCACCTTACGCAGCGCTTCCCTGACAGCTGCCTCGTTCTCCCTGAGCGTTATGATGTGTGCATTCGGCCCTGCATCGAACGTATAGGCCGCGACGATTTTGCCCATGGATCCGTTGAGCTCGTGTATCGCTGCCATTATCTCCTTCGAGGAGTCGTTGAGATAGAATATCGGAGGGAACGTATCCAGCATTACGGCGTGCATGTCGTTGCTCTCCCTCATTATTATCCCTGCCATCCCCGCGAAATCCTTCGTTTTTACGGCCTTTATCATCTCCTTGGCATTACTCTCCGCGAACTTTGTCCTCGCCTTGTAGAGCGCGCTGCTTTCGACAGTCTGCCTCATTCCTGACCTTGACAATACCCTCTTCCTTTCGGTTGAGACTATGGCTATGACATCGACCAGGTCAGGCCACTGCCTTTCGCTTGCTATCCTCCTTGCGTACGAATCCGTGCCATCCTCCTTCCTCCCCCTCTTCCACATTACTATGCCGCCGAACATGCTCCTGCACGAACTGCCGCTGCCCTGCCTTGCCACGATGGATAGCTCCCTCGCCTTCATCTCCAGCCCGAGGGCCTTGCTGCACGCGAAGACGAGTGCTGCCGTTCCTGAAGCGCTGGACGCGAGGCCGCTGGCCGTAGGGAACGAGTTCCTCGAAACGACAAGCGCATGTTCGCCGTTGCCAGCCATCCTCCTAAGTATGCCTACGACGCCGAACCTCTCCGCGGTCTCCTTGTCAGCAAGCTCCTGCTCCTCTCCGTTTATGAAGAACCTGTCATTTTGGAGCTCCTTCGAGAACAGGACGCTGGTAACGGTATTCAGCGAATCGTCCAGGGTCATGCTTATCGAGGAGTTGTACGGCAGTATCAGCCTTTCGTCCCTCTTTCCCCAGTACTTTACGAAAGCGATGTTGGGCGACGCGGTCGCGGTCGCTGCCTTCTGTTCCATAATCCTAAATTAGGGGGATTAGCTTATTATAAAAGCATGCTCACATGAGCTTCATGGCATCCGCAATGACAGAGCTTTCCACGATAGCGATACTCCTGATGAGCCTTGCTCTTGCTATGGTGCTCACACTGAAGTGGATGCTGCGGAAGAGCGCGAGCATGCTGTTCTGGTCCATGGGGCTGTGGCTGTTCGCCATAGGCATGCTGTTCGAGGTGCTCTTCGCCTATGGCATATACTCGGTGCTGCTGGCGAACGTCTATCTTTTCTCGGTCGCGCTCCTCGTTGAGGCGCTTGCATTAGGGTCGGTCCAGTTCGTGAAATCACGATTGATAAGGAGGGTTTTCTACGCGTATACAGTTGCCGCTACGCTGTTTGTCGCATACTCTCTGATGACGGTTGACGTTGGCAACATACTCGTCAATGGGGTCGTCGCAGGCATGCTTCCGGCCATAGTGGCGATATCGTCATCGTTTGCGACTGTTCCGGCAGCGGTGGTCATCGCGGGGATGGCCCTGAAGAGCTACCTTTCAACTAAGAACCTGAGGATGGTCAGCATAATGCTGGGCGTGATAGAGGTGAGCATAGCCGGAACGCTGTACATCGCATCGTTCCCCGCATTCCTCTACTTCGCTGAGTTCGCTGGGATAGTCCTGCTATGGCTGGGCTTCATGCCTTCGAGGAAGGGATAGGGGCGGGCTCTTTCTTCAGGTATACCGAATAGACAAGGTATGCGACAGACGCTAGCAGTAGGAGGCCGCCTACAGCTGTTATTACGAGTTCGTACCCGGCTATTCCGGAGTTGTTGGCATACGATGTTATGTCAACGTTGCCGAATACGTAAGGATACTGCTCAGCTTCCAGCAGCAGGATGCCAATGAACAACAGGATGGCGTACGCATACTTCGCGACCCTCTTTCTCTTGTAGCAGAAGAGCGCGGCCATCGCAAGGGCCGCTGCAGCAGCAATCCTTGCAAGCGACGACTGTCCTGACAGCTGCACTGCGCCTAGGAGGAAATACGTGCCGAAAAGCAGCAGCGCGATTCCGAAGAGGGCTGCTCCTGCTCCGACGCCCCTAAGGTCATCCATCTCGAAGGCGGCTATCGCAAAGGAGAGCGCAACAAGCACAGTGCCTATGATCAGGACGATGTTGAACGGGCTGAGGAACGCTGCTGCGATGTCCAGGCTGCCAAGAGCCGGGCCTAGGCCTGAGCCCGTAGCCGCAGAGCTCAGGACAGTTAGCGCTATCACAGCTATCGCTATCGTGGAAAGCGAGTATATCGCGGTATATGCCTTTAACTCGGCCCCGGAATAGGCGGAATATGAGAGGAATGCGTTGCGCAGGAGCAGGAAGAGCGCGGCTATGAGAAGCGGCGCCATGTAAGCGTTGCCTATCACGTTGAGCATGCCTGGATATGTTGCTATAAGGTTGACGACGTAGAACACGGCTGTCGTGCCTGCCAGCTCCCATATAGGCATAAGGTACCTTCTCATGCGTGCGCTGTAGCTATCCTTGAACAGCATGAGCATGGCTATGCCGACCTCGAGCACGAACATGCTGAGGAATGCCGCAAGTATGGAATAGTTAAGTATAGCTAGCGCGTTCATCGCATATCAGCCTCGAGCTGCCTGCCATCGAATATCCTTCGCAGTACAAGGAGCGTGAAGGGCATTATCACTGCATAGAAGAGCATGAGAGCAGCGGCTATCGGTATGACCTGGGGAGAGGCGTTGGCAGCGTCGCTCACGCTCATGACATTGTATATTATCCAAGGCTGCCTGCCTATCTCGGCCATAGCCCATCCGTCCTCCAGCAGGAAGAGCGACAGCATCCCCGCGATTATCATGAGGTACAGTAACAGCCTGCTCTCGAAAGGCCTCCTCTTCAGAACCATCATCAGCAGGACCAGTGCAAGCAGCGCGCCTATAGCGAAGCCGCTGCCGACCAGAGGGTCGAACATCGTATGCACTATGAGCGGCGGCCACGTGCTCTGCGGATACTGCTCAAGCCCGGGGACGGTTCCTGATGGGCTTCCTGTAGCCAGTATGGATTGAAGGCCAGGTATAGCTATGTAATATTTCAGCGTGCCGTTGACAGGTATGCCGCCTAGGTACTCGGGAGCGTATGCCTGGGCTATCATGTCGCCCTCTATCGCTGCGAACTTCTCAGGCTGCAGGTAGTACATCGAAGCTATAGACTGTATGCCGCTGTATACCGCTATGACAGTCGCTATGAGCACGACCCAGAAGATAAGCCTCGCCGCCTTCCTGTAGTACTCGCGCCTCAGCGCATCGTTCTCCTTAAGCAGCCTGTAGCAGACATATGCCAGGAACAGGAAAGCGCCAACCATGTACGATGTTGAAAGGACATGGAGCACCTCTATCCCTGTAGAAGGCGTATTGAACGCAGCAAGAGGATGCACATCGGTTATCGTCCCGTTGAGCAGGTACTGCTGTATGTCGAAACCCGCGGGCGTGTTCATGAAAGCGTTCACCATCGTTATCAGCGCCCCTGACAGCGCGGCGCACACAGCGACTATCGCCATGAAGAGCATCCTCGCTCTCGAGTTGTCCATGTTCCTGTGATAGGAGTAGAGGAACGCTGAAAGGAATATCGCCTCGCCGAAGAAGGCGAAGGCTTCGACGTAGAACGGAAGTATGGCAACCTGCCCCACAAGCGCCATGAACTTGGGCCACAGTACAGCGAGCTCCAGAGCCACCAGTGTTCCTGATGCTGTGCCCACTGCGAAGAGTATCACAAGGACTGTGGACAGCCTCTTGGAGAGCGCCCTGTATGCCTTGTCCTTGGTCCTCGCGTACATGATCTCTGAAAGCAGTATTATCAGCGGCAGGGCTATGCCTATCACGGCAAGGATTATGTGCACCCCGAGAGAGAACCCCATGAGCGCCCTGTCAGCAAGGACCGCGCCAACCATCCAATCCGATTATTGAACGCTCCGCAAGCTTAAAATATCTCCTTATTTCACCATACCCTATGGCTCACCTTGCGGCTACTACACGCAGACCTCGAGACCTTGACGAGCATGAGCTAAGGCAACTCCTAAAATCAAGCAAGAGGCCCAGCGGCACCACAATAGAAGACCTGAGACGGGATTATGAGAAGGTGATAATAGACGGGGTGCCAATAATAAGACCCAGGAAGCCCAGAACCATGGACGATTTCTGGATTGTGATGGGTTGGTACAAGCATGATAATGGGGAACGGAAACTGACTCATGCGGAATGGGATTCCAGACCAAAGGCTCGTTCGGATGCCATTAGGTTCCTTTTCCTGCAGGTGCTCAGGATAGACCCCAAAGATGCTACCCAGGACCATTTCATCAACAACAGGCTGGAAGGGATGTTGAATGAATACTACAATGGCAGCCCTTACAAGGCGGTCTCCAGCGCATTCCCCGAGCTCAACATCAGGCCATGGGAGATGCTCGTCACGCCTGCGCATTACTTTGAAAATGCAACGAACAGGATAAATGCAACAAGAGACTTGCTTGAGGAGAAACTGCGCATCAAGCCCAGGGATATCACCTGGGATCATTTCATAAACAACAGACTGAGAGCGCTGATGACATACTACAACAACAGCCCCTACGCTGCGGTGAGCGAGGCCTATCCCGAGCTCAAGATCAGGCCATGGGAGATGAAGCACACCCCGAACCATACGTACGAATCCAAGGATACACGAATAGAGGCGACAAGGTGGCTGGTGGAGAGGACTGTGAAGGACCCCAGGAAACTCAAGAGGTCGCATTTCAAGAGGCACAGGCTGGACGGAATGTTGTATCATTATTATAATTCAAGCCCTTACCAGGCAGTGCAGGAGGCCTATCCCGAGCTCAACATCAGGCCATGGGAGATGAACAGGGTGCAGCCGGGCTTTTTCAACAATTCCGACAATGTCATTGAAGCGGTATGGTGGATTGCCGACAGGATAGGCAAGGCGCCTGTCAAGATAACGAGGGACGAGATGGCAACGCGCATGAAGGAAAGCGGCCTTGGGGGGCTGTACGACATGTACGGCAAGAGCCACTACAGGCTGCTCTTGGCTGCAGGGCTAATAACAGAAGACGAGGAGAAGGAGATGAGGAAAACTGCAGCCGAGATAGCGCAGGCGAAGGTCGCTACGACTAAAGCGGAACGGGCGCTTCGAAAAGCGGCTTGACCTCGTAAGGCATGCCGAAAGCTTTATATATCTTATCGCATACCATTCTAATACTTCTCTTTTGGAAAGCTTTAGGAAAATATACTATATGCTAAGTGGTAGAAATGGCAAAATCAAAGACAAAAAAGACAAAGGCAACTTCAAGCGGATCCAGAGCCGCGCCAAGGCCTGTAGCGCAGATGCAGCACAGGGAGGCGCAGCAGGAGGCTGAACCTGTATTCAAGACTGAGGCCATGCTTGACGTAGAGACCCTCGGGAAGGGCTTCTCATCGAGGCGCGACGAGGCGAAGCACTGCCCAAGCTGCGGCAGCAACGATATCATATTCGACAACGACAAGGGAGAGTACATCTGCAACAACTGCGGCCTTGTCATAGAGGAGAACGTCACGGACGTCGGCCCTGAATGGAGGGCTTTCGACACCGACCAGAGGAACGCTAGGGCCAGGACTGGAGCTCCCATCAAGTACATGAAGCCGAACAAGGGCCTTGTGACTGAAATAGACATGTACAACAAGGACATCAGGGGCACTAAGCTCCCTTCGAAGAGGCAGGCGCAGCTCTACAGGATGAGGAAGTGGCACAAGCGCGCCTCGATAGCAAGCTCGAGCGAGAGGAACTACCTCGTGGCCCTGCCGGAACTCAACAGAGTGGCAAGCTATCTCGGGCTTCCTGAGAACATAAGGGAGCAGTCTGCGCTCCTTTACAGGCAGTGCGTCAAGAACAACCTCATAAGGGGAAGGCCCATCGAGACGGTTGTCAACGCGGCGCTTTACGCTGTATGCAGAAGGGCCGGGATGCCAAGGACGCTTGACGAGATCGCTTCGATATCAGGAGTCCCGAAGAAGGAGATAGGAAGGAGCTTCAGGGTCATAGCCCACGAGCTAGGACTGAGGATACCTTTGACCGACCCATCGAGCTACGTGCCAAGATACGTATCTGCGCTCAAGCTGAGCGGCGAGGCGCAGGAGAAGGCGATGGTGCTCCTGAAGCAGGCCATGAAGAAGGGCCTGGTAAGCGGAAGGAGCCCTACCGGAGTATCGGCAGCTGCGGTCTACATCGCTGGCGCACTTGTCGGCGAGAGGAGGACTCAGAAGGAGGTAGCCGATGTCGCAGGAGTGACAGAGGTCACGATAAGGAACAGGTACAGGGAGCTGAAGAAGGAGCTCAACATAGACGTGAACCTGTAGATGGTATGATGCGCCTAGGGATAATGGGCCTTGCGCTTTTGTCAGCCCTTATCCCGCAATTGGCGTTCTCAGAGACCATATCCGCGCAGAACTACAGCAGCGCGCAGGCCAACCTGACGATAAGCAACGTGTCCTCGTATATCACGATGGTGAATTCCAGCGCGTACCTGATATTCCAGCCTAACATGACAGTTGCCTATTCCTACCTTAACAAGTCTAAGTCCATTGTCGTCACATCGCCAAACCAGGCTGTGGTATACGCTAACCTGGCGCTGGGCGCAGGGAAGGCCGAGTATTCTAGGATAAGCTACTACAGGACAATCTCCATACCTATCATGGTGGCTTTCACGTGCGCGATAGCGCTTCTTCTTTACAGGTTCATGAGGCCTGTCAATTCCAGGAAGAGGTAGGCCCATGGATACGAGATCCAAACTGGTACAGAGCTTCATGAGGATGTGCGACGTGGGAGTGCTGTCGTACATATCTGGCCGCGGAAAGCCTAGTTCAGCGCTAATGGAATACGCGTCAAAGGGATACATGCTCCTCTTCTGCACCTCAAGGGATTCTAGGAAGTACAGTAACATCAAGAACAGGAACGTCGCGTTCGAGATCCACAAAGGGGAGAGGACGCTGCGCTACGAAGGATTGTCTATCGAGTTGAAACAGGGAAAGGAACTGGAAGAGGCGAAGAGCCTATTATGGAAGAAGGATCCGCTGCTCAAGCAGTGGGAGAAGAAGGAGGGGCTGGCCTATTTTGCGATAAGGCCTTCATGGATATGCTACATGGACTTCGATACGAAGCCCGACACAAAGATAACCAGGAGTTTCGGCAGGGTAAAACGGAAGACGTAGTGCCCTGAAAGCTATAAATACCATGGAATCTGACCTGATGTTGTCAACATGATAGAGAAAACAAGGAAACCTGAACCGAAGGTAAGGTCGATAACCGAGATAGCTGAGGCTGCGGTAAGCTATTTCAACGCCATAAGCGGAAGCCTGGTGAAGAGAGGGAACATCGGATACATAGACGGCAAGAGATGGAACGCGGGTGCCAAGGACGGCTTTATCAGCTTCTACGACAACAGGACGGTTGCAGTGAGCGGCAGCATAGAGAATGCCGGCTTCGAGGAGAAGGACAGGATATGCGCTGTGCTGAGGCCTGTTGTGCACTACTACAGAGACATGACTGGCAGAATGGTCAATGGCGCTCCGAACGACGGCGAGGCGTTCGCGAGGGAGATAGCGAACAGCTGCGCGTCGGAATTCTGCGCAACGGCCATGTCGATGGTCCTTGTGCGGGACGACGGCACTCTGAAAGGCTCCATTGAAGCGAACATAGTCATGGAACTGCTCCGTGACCTGCGCGGCCTCGGCACGCATGCCTTCAGCATGGAGAGCATCGAGGGCAACGCAGATTCGAACTTCATGAGGAATAACATGGACGCGTACGGCAGGTACGGGGCGCTTCTTCTTCTCGCGCATAATAGCTTTGATTACGTAAAGACCATGAAGGACATGCTTGACATGACTGACGAAAAGCTCTCCTCGGCAATCTTCGAGGACGCTGTCCTTGACAGGCGTGCTTCCAGATTCGTGGCTGTCGCGATGAAGGCATCCGAGAACGGGATATCGCTCGAAGGTGCTGAGGACACCGTATCTAGGCATATAGGCGGGGATGACATCGGGGTAATGCCGATACCGGATATGGGTAACGAGAGAAGGAGGACGTATTTCGCTGAGAAGGACCTTGAGACAGGCATAGCGCTCGTAGAGAGAAGGACAGAAGAGAACGGCAGCGGCATGTACGCGGTCAGGATACCTGTCAGCGAAAGGCACGCTGAGGATGCAATAAGGGCTGTGGTAATGATAGGGCTCGAAAGACACAAGGAGAGCGGAACCACGGAACTGGAAGGCATGGGAATCGACGTGATACGCCTCAAGGGGCACGTGTTCCTGGAGCTGAAGGTCGAGTACAACGCAGGTGGCAAGGAAGGGGCCGAAAATGCTGTGAACAGTTCGGCGCAGACTGCAAGGGATACGATAGAAAGGCTGGAGGGCGACGAAGGGCGCAAGTGAGATTCTATTCGTCAAATGACATGCGGCTTTCTATTCTTTAAATACCAGGAAGCACACCATATATGCTGAATCCTATGGAAGGCAGAAGGAACATTAAGAAGGACAGGCAGATACAAGGTCTGAGACAGCTAGCCAGGAGGTCTACAGACAGGGATCCTGACACTACTGCGGAATTGCTGAGGCTCAGGATGGCTTACAAGAGGCTCAGCAGGGACGCGAGGACAGGATTGCACGTGGCAGGCGAGGGAGAGCGCGAGCTTAGGAAGCTGGTCAAGTCAGCCATTGACGGCAAGACCGACATATCAGTTGTATTCTTCGACATAAACAGATTCAAGGAGCTTAACGACACCTTCGGCCACGACGCGGGCAACGATGCCCTAGCAAGGCTTGGCAACGTCATATCCGGGCTCGTAAGAGATACGGATATAGCATACAGATACGGGGGCGATGAGATAGTAGTCGGGCTGCCGAACGCGTCAAACGCTGACGCTGCGGCTTTCATAAGGAGGGTATCTAAGGACGTGCAGGCTGTCGAGGCTGATCTCAGGAACGCTTACGGAATACCGGAATTTAGCATATCTGCGGGCAGCAGGAGCGCTAACGGGGCCGAGATCAGGGACGTTGATGAAGGGATGCTTATGCTTACAAAGGGAGCGGACAGCGAGATGTACGAGAACAAGAGAACTGCCAGGGGCTAACGCAGGAGAAAATTAAAAAGAAAGAGTCTTGGGCGCTATCGCCCAAGACGTTGAAAGGAAACTAATCCTCTTCAGCCTGTGCTGTTCATCATGCCCTGCCATCCATTGGTAACGTTGTGCCAAGGGAATGAGAGGATTCCGTTGTGCGCAACGGTCCCGAGCACGTAGCTGAGCGCGCTCACCAGCGAGAGGCCGACAAGCAGCAGCACGAAGATCGTCAGGAAGGACTTGAGAAGCACTATCAGAAGTGCGTCTAGTCTCCTTATCTTCTGCTGTACCGACAATGCTATCACAAGCACTATCAGGCTCCATATTGGCGCGAGTATTATGAACAGCGCGTCGAATACAGGTATCACGCTAAGCCAGTATAGCAGCAGCAGAGGGAACAGGCTGAACACAAGGGCTGTGAACGTCTTTTCGTACGTCCCCTTCCATGCGTTCAGGAACACTCTCCCTACAAGCTGGTATATCAGTGCCTCAACAGCTATGCCCAGCGGCAGCAGTATGAAGAATGTTATCACACCCTTCCAGAACAGCGCCACGTAAGACACCGCATGCACCAAGGCCAGGAGCGTCGCTGCAGGGAACGTAGTCGTTGCCCCGTGAACGCTCAGGCCGAGCCATATGGCTATGCTGCCCACCACAACGTATGCAATAAAGGCGAGAACCGCCAACGTGTAGTAGAGCTTCACAGCCCCTCCGAAGTCCATGGTCTTCTTTCCATTCTTCTCCGGGTCCCATACCAAGTTCCACAGGAACTTAAGGTCGTTTGTTACTGACATGCCAAACACATACCAAAACTTACCTTAAACGTTTTAAAAGCTATGTTTTCCAGAAATTTGGAATGCGTCTGGTTCCAACAACATATAAATATGTGCCCAAAAGCCAGTTTGTAGGGTCTGGAGCAATGGATATGGCCAAGGCGATGCACGTAGCCACAAGATTGGAGCATTCGGCTAATGGGATGATAGCCAGGGGCGAGCTGAAGGACAGGATGGGTACCGAGAGGGTGCTCTGGCGCCTTGACATAGCGATAGCGCTGAGGAGGCACGAGGTGGAGAACGCAAGGTCCCCGAGGAAGGAGCTTGCGGGATTGAGGAGGAGCGCCGACGCCGCGGAGACAGCTGCGAAGGTCGTCGACGTGCTCATGTACGCGAATGGGCTTCTGGGCAACTTCAGCATAGCCATGTCGGATCCCAAGGAGGGCAGCATAGATTTCACGATACTTGGCGGCGACCCGATAAACGCCTATCATAGGATAGGGATCGCTGCCTGCGAAAGGATAGCAGAGCTTGCAAGGAAGAGCGACATGGAGTACGTGGCGGAGGAGTACGAGCGCAAGGCGATGCAGATGTGGCTGGACAGGGCCAGGGCGAAGCCCAACGTATACGACCTGCTGAGCTACATGCCGGCCAAGGAGATAGCCGAGAGCCTGGGAGACAGCGAGGCAGTGCATGAGATCGAGGAGGCCATAATCAACTCCTGCGGCAGCTATGCCACTGTGTGCATGACGAAGGACCCTTTCAACTCGATTGCGGGCTTCAAGATGGCCATCGACTATGCGGCTGAGGTCGGCAGGGAGGATCTTGAGACCAGATACAGGGATAGGATGCGCAGTTACCTGGACATACTCGGTTCCAAGATAAAGCCGGCTTCGGATGATGCTGAGGTAGCTACGATATGCGCGATGGCTGCGACAATCTCGAGGGAGCTGGGGTACGATGACCATGCAAGAAGGTTCGGCAACCTTTTCGTAGCGTCGAAATGGGTCAGGATAGAGAGGAGCCATGCCAACCAGGGGGACGGAATCCCGCTGAGGATAAGCAAGATACTGCACCTGACGATGCTGCTCAACGACTGCACGCTGATGGGGCTGCCATCGGACACCGGAGAGATAAGAAGGGAGATAGAGAGCCTGAAAAGGCTCAGTATCGAATGAGCCAGTGGAATTCTGCTTCTGACGAACCTCATTTCAACACTTATTAACCATGAAGACAGGTCTTATACCATGGCCATTGCTGTCGCACATAGGCAAAGCCTAGTAGTCGCAGCGGATGCCGGAGAGCTCAGGCAGCATGTCGAGGCGAGAGGACTTCGCCCGAACAGGGTCTTCGCGAAGCTGCTAAGAAGGGAGTACCTCGGGGAGGGGATCAGGGGCAGGCTTGTGACAAGCTGCGAGTATGATTATTCGGGCAGCATAATCAGCAGGCAGTTCGAAAGGCTGCAGGAACTGCACTCCGCAGATCCGTTGAACGTTGTGGAGCCGTTCTTCGCAGTGCTCGACAGGGAGAGGAGGTGCGTAGGTTACGTCATGGAACATGTCGATGGCAAAGCTCTGGTAGAGTACCTTTTCGGGAACAGGTTCGCAGAAGCCAGGGAGCACCTGCTTGCTGTGCGGGAGATAGTCAGGAACCTCAACAGCATGGATCTTGCCCACGGCGACATAAACTGGGGCAACGTTATGATAACCACGCACGAAAGACAGGTCCTGATAGACCCTGAGGGCATGAGGACGGCCACGGCAAGGGATGACAGCGGCAACTTATCGGACATGATGAGGACGCTTGCAGCCAGGATGGAGCGCTTCGGCATAAATGTGGCATAGCTGAGGCAGGCCTATTTGCGGACGCTGAGCCAGGGGCAGGTCTCCTCGTGGATATATGGTGCAAAGGAGAGAGCGTCCCTTACAAGGCCTTCCTTCTTCATCTCCCTGAAAAGCGCGCGTTCGGCGTCAGCGGCCTGCGTGCATATGTCGAGCTTGTGCGGATTGAGCCTGGCGAGGGCGGCAAGTCTGTGCCTGGCCTCGTTGAGTATGTCAGGACTCCTCAGTCTCCATCCCTCCCTCATCAGTACAGACGCCTCCCTCACAAGGGCCCTGTCGTAAGGAGCCATCCTGTCTGACCTTATGTCGAGCTTCATGAATCGTATCGTGGAACAGATGCTATATAACGCTTTCCTCCGCGGAATTATGCAATCGTCGTTATCCCTACAATCTTTAAATACGAGGAAAAGCATGGATATGTAGGTAATATGGCAACGATTGTCGCGCATAGGCCGCAGCCTGTACGCGAGAGAATCATCGAGAACGTCGGGGACAGGAGACCCTTCATAGCGGTGTACCGCTCCGGCCCTACTGACGACTATTTCATATACGCAGCCATGCGCAGATCAGACTTCACGCAGCCTATGGATTACATAAAGTTCAGGAACCTGTTCGTCCCTCCCGAGTACATTGGCAGGCTGGATCTCGTTTCTGTCAAGAGGGTGCCGGGCGTCTGGAGCCGCGACATAAGGAGCCATGTGATGGACAAGGCAGGGGAGAATGGCATAGCCCCTGTAGGATACGTATCATATGCCGGAACGCAGGGCTTCGCTTCAGCAGAGACGTATTATCCGAGAGACGAGCTATCGTACGGATCCGCAAAGAGGATAGCATACTTCATAGAGGCGCTGACAGCGAACCAGGTTAGAAGGAACGGTGCAGCGTTCACCACTGCAGGCTTCGAGCCAAGCGACAGCAGGAAGGCACAGCTTGAGAGGGTGGGCCTTCCCTCGGAAGGCGCGACAACGATCAGGGAATGGATGAGGGGACTCGGAAGGGGCATAAGGGAGAGGATCGCAGAAGGTTGAACTCGTCTATACGGGGATTCTGACAAGCAATATTATGCTTTAGCGGAGCAATCGCTTATGTGATACGCATGGAAGGATACGCTATAGTGAAGGCTGACGACGTCAAGGACTATTACGCAGGCACAGACGTGCCTGGGGAGTTCAGGAGCATGACCGAAGCGCTGGGATGCGAGCAGCTTGCCGCGACGCTGGTAAGGATCCCGCCGCATTCCGACTTCGAGCAGAGCACGGGCCACTATCATGACGACATAGAGGAGATATACATAATTTCCAAGGGAACGCTCACCATGAGGTTCGGCGACGACATAAAGAAGGTGAGCGCAGGATCGGTGGTCAGGGTAGCGCCCAAGACCAAGAGGTCGCACAGGAACGAAGGAGATGAAACGGTCGAGATGTGGGCGGTATCGAAGCAGATAGACCATGAGGACGCTCACAAGATAGACGATTTCTGGAAGGCTTCGGACAAGGCGAAGCAGCACAGGTAAGGCAGCAGGAGAAGCGCTTAAATACCTGGCAATCCCACGATAGGCATTAGTTTTGGTTAGCGTTAGGCGAAAAAATGCGCGCACTGGTCTCGATTGCAGCCTCATCATTGTCCACATCGCTCGAAAGGCTAGGGGACAGGAAGGCTGATGAAGGGCTCCACATGGAAGCGAGGAAGCTCTACAGGAGGGCCCTGGGAGTCGAGACATGGATGTACGAGAGGAGGGGCGGAATGCGCACCCCGCGAACAGGCGAGTACCTGCTTAGGACAGAGAGGATAAAGGATCTCGAGTACAAGATAGGGAATGCGAAGGCAGCGGCGAGGATGGCGTGCTCCAGTGAATAAAACCGAAGACCGCAATACGGCTTTCGGCGATGCTCCTGCAAGACTTAAATACGTGCCAAAACAGGATAGAGTTGATAACATGGCCACTGCACAGTTCACTTTCGAGAAGACAAAGGCAAGACTGCTAAATGCGGCGAGGCAAGGCGACCTCGCAAGCGTTGACAGGCGCACAATAAACAAGATAGTCGAGGCGCTGCGTGATGCTTCGGAGTACCACCTCAAGTCGAGGTTCGATCCTGAGGTGAAGGATCGTAGGCTGCCGCTTCCCCCGAACGCGGGAGGCGCGCATGATTCCTATGGAGCAGCGATAGCCCATGTCAGGGATTTGAGAGACATGAACCCTACGAACCAGGCGCTGCAGGGCGAGACACTCAAGCTTCTTGCAAGGATCGAAAGGGCGCAGGAGAGACTGGAATAGCCATGGACAGGTTCGCAGCCAAAGGGCAGAAAGGCAACGAGATATTCCTGGGAGTATACAGGCAGAGGTCTGCCACCTACTACCTAGCTTTCGCAGGCCTGAGAAGGGACTTCGATGAGGGCATGGTATATACGCATAGTTCCGATGCGAACTCGTTCGGCCTTGACCTCATATCGTTGAAACGGATACCCATGGTTTGGCAGAGCGACATCGGCATCCATTACGGGGCCTGCAAAGAGAAGAACGGCCTTGCCTACGTTGGCCAGATATTCTACATGGGCGGCAATGGTTCCACGACACCTGAAAGCTATTATCCGAGGGAGAAGCTGGACAAGGGCCCTGCGAGCGGTTTCGCATACCTCTTCGAGGCGATAACCACAAAGGACCTGCAAAGACTAGGATACTCAAGGATATCAACAACCTTCAAGCCCGAGAGGCAGAGAAAGGAGCAGGTTGAGAGGGTAGGGCTGAGGACGGTAGTTGAGATAGACATACGCGAATGGCTTAAGGGAATGGGAAGGGGGATAAAGGCAAGCCTGGATAAGGCCATTGGCACGGGCAGATGATGCCTCAGGTGAAAATTTTCGCCACCATTCGTCAAATAACAGGCTGTTTTTAAGCATTTAAATACCAGGAAACCGCAGACTGAACCAGGTAATCATTTGAGCACGCTAGAGAGGCAGCGAAGTCCAGTAAGGGAGAAGGTATCAGGTATTGCCAACTCCGACTTCGCCAAGGCTTTCGTGCAGTCGCACAGAATACCCGTGCTAGGGGCTGGAGGCTACGACAGGAGGAATGCGAGGCTGATACAGGAGGCCCTGGAGCTTTACTACACAGGGCACACGCTCTCATGGTACGCCACGTTCAGCCATGATACAAAGGAGAAGTTGGAGCTTCTTAACGACGCAAGGAACTGCTACAGGGACGCGAAGGAGCTCGTAGAGTCGATGACAGTGTCTCTAAAGGCAAGCAGCGACATGAAGCAGGAGATGGAACTGGAATATGAGTATGCTACTGGACTGATAGCGGCAACGGAGAAGGACGAGACGCGTATGTCGAAGAACATGGCAGTGCTCAACACCGGTAAGAGGAAGGAGGACCTGGGCAAGTCAGACATAGAGGCCTCAGACGCCATAGGCGTTGTCTTCAGGAGGGCCACGATATTCTACGAAAACGCTGCAGTCTCTTTCGCTCTCGCAGCTGCAGGTGCGGGATCGATAATAACGACGTATTTCTACGACATATCCACGCTTCACGATGTGCTCCAGGGATTGGCTGCCGCATGCTTCGTGGGGACGACGAGGTATGGAAGCAAGGCCATGAGCATGCGCAAGAAGTACAAGAACGCGATAGCCGCAAGGAAGAAGATAACTAATGACAGCGAGCCTACGAGTATAGTGCTGCTGCGCGCTGCGGTGCACAATCTCTTCGACGGAAGAAGGCTGATCGGCAGCATAAAGGGCGAGGCCGCAAAGGCGCTGGCCCATGTCGAGAGGTCATCGATGGACCACGCGGAGGCGACGTTCGAGAAGGACAAGGTAGAGAGGGAGAAGAAGTACAGGAAAGCCATAGAGAGGCTGGACGATGCTGTGGCGCACATGGATGCGATACTTGAAAACGGGCATGAGAACGGAACTGATCCTGAGATCGTCGCAGCAAGGAAGGCGCACGTTGGCAGGATAAAGCACCACATAATGGACAAGAGGAAGCATGCAGAGGGCAAGGCCGAAGAGGTTGCAGTTGGCATAATGTACGACGCTGGAAAGCATTACAGGTGCGACCCTTCAGACTATGTCAGCATAGTGAAGGGCGCCAAGCTTGCATTCTACAGGAAGGCAAACGTGATGATGAATTACCTGGCCATCGGAGGCGCGGGAGTAGGAGCCAGCGAGCTGGTAACTGACAGGCCATTGCACTGGATGGCCATAGTAGTGGCATCAGTCAGCTTTGGAGGGGCCCTTGATTACGGAAGGGAAACGATGTCAAAGTTTGGCGCATACAAGGACCTGAGCAGGGTCAAGAGGGAGCTGGACAACAACCACGGCAATGATCCGACAACTGCTAAATGATGTGATATGGATGGAAAAGAGTGTCGTCAAGAAAAGCATTGGAAACGCAATTAACAGTACAAAGGTATTGTCAGGCGCGGCAGTCGCCGGAATGGGATCGGGCATCTTCCTTCTTCACGACACGAAGAGCTCGTTTTATTCGTTGCCTTCGCTAGCAGTTGGTATAGTTTCGTCGAGTAGGATAGGTGAGCTTAAGGGTTTTGCAAGGGCTGCAGCGCTCTTCGAGAAAGGGGCCGGTATTGATGAAGATGCCGAAAAAATCTTGAAGAGACTTGATAGAGTAGAGAAATTCGGTATCGTCCCGAGCCTTGGATCGTTGGTTCTGGGAATTACGTGGATGCGGTACTTTAAGGATACTACAGACACCATAATCTCCGGAGGGATGCTGCTCATGTCAGCATCCATGTACGCGGTGCGCAGCTACACCTCAACCTTCGTCAGCTCGGTAAAGCAGATTGACAGAGGCATAAAGGATAGAATCGCGGCTCTGCGTGAGAACGCGAAATGGAATTGATATGTGTAGGCGGGGATGGTATCGGGGGATTGGTTGCCTATGGAGATGACTAAGAACCGAGAACGTCTAGACAAGCATTCGGCAAGACAGTTTTGGATAGACATCTTTGATCCGTCGACAAAGGTCTCCGTTAAAAGATCCTCTCTTGAAGCATTGGAAGCGGACATGAGAAGATCTTCACGGCGCAATGGCAAGCCCGATGAACGCGAACGCTCCCACTACACTGCAGAGATGGCCAGGCTTACAAGGGCTTATGCGGAGAAGGTCGTGGCTCGCATCGACGACGAGATTATAGTCGCAGTAGTGATGACCGGAGGATACGATATAGGAAAGGAGGTGTTCAAGGCCTCAGTAAATGCGGGCATAGCCAGCGATTTTGTGCTAATCGGGCATTCATGCAGGGCCAGAAGCAACATCAAACTGTTCAGCGATGGTACAGAGATGGAGTATGACAAGCTTTACATAGCAGGAGATCATCTGGATCTCTTGATCGCAAACAAGGACAGGAGGATACTGATTGTGGATGACATGATAGAGACAGGGTTGACGATCGCAAGGATAGGAGAAGCCCTGAAGGCAAGCATAGGAACCGAAAACGGACTCATGATAATGACTGCGCTCCATGTGCACATGATAGGAAACAGGACGTGGAATGGCAGAACTATGGACTATGAAAGATGGTGGGGAAACAGGGCTGAGAGCTTCGAAGCTCAGGTAACGAGCGTGAAAGTAGGCATTGTCACAGAGGAGGGGCCGATCAAGAGCGTCGCAAGAACATAGCAATGACCGCATTCCTGTCCTAAAGCTTATATATTTGAAAAATCCCCTGCTACAAGCATGGGTATGTTCAAGGGCATAGAAAGGAAAGGGCTTGACTACCATTCCACAGGATACTTCATGGACCTTGCCGTGGCATCGAGGAAGGATGCTCTCGATACCCACAGGGCATTGATGAGAATGTCGAGGCATAACGGTTCGAATGCAGCTGATCTTAACGGGCGCAAGCGTGTACAAGAAGCAGAGATGCGAAGGCTGATAGCGGACGCGAGAGGGGAATACGGGAGCACCAGGCATTATCTCGAGGAGCTCGCCGGCAAAGGAGCGAGCGAGGACATCAGGAGGACCGCGCTCAAGGAGATAATTGTGGTCGACAGGCTTGCAAGGAGCCTGCCGCAGATTCAAAGCAACGAGCAGCTCTGATTCTATTCTGCATTATCCTAGAATTTCTCGGATAGTGTTGGAATTACGACTGACGACGGCTTTATTTTTAGCTTTATATACCAACAGACCAGCTAGTTATTCATGGAAGTGCATCATGCAAGGGCCAGCATATACGTCGTGCAGTTCAGGAAGGACGTGGAGATAGCCGGAGGCATTGACGAAACCGCGTTGAGACGGGCATTCAGGAACCTTGCAAACCCAAAGCAGGATGTCCTTGACTTAAGGTACAGATTGAGCAAGGACATAATGGGCCTCGTCAGGGACCAGGACCCGGAGATGACGTTCGGAGAGATTGGAAGAAGGCTTCGCATCAGCGAATGGCAGGCTGAGAGGCGTGAGAAGCAGGGCGTGTTCCTGATTGCGCATCTGCTGAGGGACAGGCTGCCAAGTCACGATCCGGCCAACTATCACGGCGATGTGATAGCACCTGCAGATGACAATTGGCCTCGAAGAGAATAGGATTCTCTGAGAATTTCTAGGAGAATGTTGGAATTACGACCTTTGCCGTTCTGCTTGGAATGTATATATAACTGGAAAGAGGAATACGCTTAGGATATCATGTTTAGTACCAAGACTGAAGAGCCTATATCAAAAATAGCATCGAAGAGATTATGGGCAGAGATGTTCGATCCGTCTACAGGTGCCAGAACGAAAAGGCGCATCCTCGAGAGGTTTGAGTCCGATCTCAAAAGAGGCATCGATACATCTGAGATATGGTACAGAGACATTGATTCTGCCAGAGCGAGTGTGCGGGATGTTCCGAAGAACGCGATAGCCGCGGTTGTCATGGCAGGCGGATGGGATGAGGGGCTCATTTTTCTGGAAACAGCGAGGGAGCTAGGCACCAGTATCAGTACTATACTAATAGGGTATTCGCACAACAACATACTGGGCAAGAAGTACTTTAGGAAAGGAGGGTACATGGATGAGAATAGCCTATACATACCGCTTGCTCATCTGAAAATGCTTCAGGAGTATATGTCCAGGCCAATCGTGCTCATTGACGACCAACTGGCTTCAGGCGTGACTGTTGCAAGAATTGCGAATGCACTCAGAGGTAATTTGGGATACACTGGTGAGTTGCTCTTCTTTGGAGCAGCTTATGGCAACAACGGAAGGTACCGCGATATAGCCACTTTGGAGGAGCTGCTCAAGGATAGGGTTAAGGCACAGGAACCCCAGCCTGAACTTAGGATAGTTACTGAGACCTGCGAACCAGACAATGGCAAGATATCGGGTTTCATAAACAGCCTTAGGGCATGATAAGAATCCAGTAAATTGGAAAGGAGCATTATGCTGGCGTTGCAACGCATTTTCCAAATTATCAAAACGAAAATACATTTCCTTAAAGCCTTGCATTCGGGATTTTTGGAAAATGCCTTGGTTTGGTCAGGCAAGCGCTATTGAACCAGAAACAGGCCCAAAAAGAGTGCGTTTCCTCGTGCGGACATCTTTCGCACCAATAAAATGGAAGTGCACAGAATTATTCCAAGGATATGGCATGGGAAATTCCGCTCCTGAAAAATAGTGGAAGTGCGGCAGGGAAACTTTTCCGACGTCAAAAAGTTGCTTGCATTTGCGCTGCAATGCGTGCGAAATTTCTCTTTCGCTACTTTATGTGGCATCCGGAACATGCGCTTTAAACGCAAATGCAGAGGCGTTCTTTGTCTGGCAGAAACATTTGAGAAATGCTAAGATTATTTGGTCATTTCCTTATCATATCGAAGAGCTCCTGCTGCGTCAGTCCTTCGGCCCTCGTCTCCGGGAACGATATCGTAACAACGTCTATACCTGAAGCTATCAGCCTTGAGGTGACGCTGGGAACCTTCCAGTCCAATGAAGGGTTGTCCCTGAATGTTGCGAGCAGGTTGCCGTCCTTTGCATGGCTGCCGCCAAGTAGCGCTACTACCCTGTTGCCAGGGCTCTCCTCGAGTATTTCACGGATGCCGCTGAACATGTGCCTCTCCCTATCGTCGGCTGTGGGCGCGTTCCGCGTCCCTGAGTCAGGATGCTCGATGCCTACCATCTTAGGGACAGAGCCCATATGCATCAGCTCCAGGACATGGGCATCGTAGACAAGCTGCGGCGCTCCCATGCACTTGTAGAAATCCGCTATTATCTCCCTGATCTCGCCAGGCCTCTCAAGGCCTTGAATCAGGTTGTCGTACCTCTGGCCATAGTTAGCGGGGAGCTCTATGCAATAGTGCGTTATCCCCTCCTCTTTAACTGCTTCAATGCCCTTGACAACGAAGCGCTTAATCCTCGCAGAAGGGTGGCAGTCCTGGACCATGAATACTCTGACGTCTGGGTTCTCCCTCACTATCTCCCTGAGCATCTCGCTGCCTCTTATCCTGCTGTCGCCTTCCCTTGTCACAGAGGCGCCGGTGGAGGTGCCGAACATGTGCTCCATATCAACAGCAATCAACCTTCCGGGAACTTGTTTTGTCGCCATATAATCGCAGATATAATGTGCGCTTCAGATATTTACGGCTCGCGAGGACATGGCACAGTTGTCTAACTGTTTTGCCAAAAGAATTTGAGAAATACTAGGACTTTATCCTCTTGCGAGGCTCTTGGGCTCCATCGATCTTGCGACGCTGGACCTCTGCATGTTCTCGTCGGCCCTCATCATGACCCTCTCCTTGAGTGCCTTGTTATCGATTGCGCCTGCAATGGCCCTCCATGCCCTCGACGCCTCGGCATAGTTCGCGCCCTGCGGCCATTTGGATTTCTCGTACAGGAGCGCAAGCTGCAGGTTGAATTTGATGCTGCCAGCGTACGGGGTGCCCCTCTCGGCATAGATCCTGACGCTCTTGTCGAGCGGCTCAACCTTGACAGCGGATCTTGCCATGTTACCAAATCGCATGTCCTTGTTATAAACCTTATGAGCAGTGCAAATGCCTACGCAGCGCTGTCGAGGTTAGGATTCCGCTCAGATGCCACATTAGGCCTGAGCAGGAGGACAAGCCCTTCCCTTTTTGCTGGCTTTACCGTCTCGTGCCTGAAGGAGTTCATCCTCGCCTGGAGCGAATCTATCTCGTCGCTGATGATGCACACCCCTTCCATTATCTTCTTGTGGTCCTTCGCCCTCTTTATCGCGGATGACGCCGCATCCATCGTCGCAAGGCTCCCCATCACCATCGACTCGAACCTTGCCAGTGTGTTCATGTAACCTGCGCTTCCGATGTTGCCCTTTGCGTTCGCCTCGAAATCCTTGAGATATTCATCTATCCGCTCTACAATTGCCCCTTTCATCCCCAAGCTCAGGAGCATTCTCGCTGAAGGATCCGTTATCGTCGGATCGTTTATCGTGATGCCGCAATTCTTCCTCATTATCCCGTAAAGCGTGGAGCCAGCCTGGAAAAGTTCGAGCTCCTTGCTCCTGCTCTCGCCGTATCCGTTCGAATGCAGTTGCTTGAATTTAGCCTCGAAGGATCTAGAGATGCCCTCGAAGGTATCCCTTACTGCAGATGCAAGCCTTGCGGATGTAGCTTCTACCTGCGTGGCCTGCACTGCCCGCATGGTCGCCATACTTTTTCCCAATTGATGATGACACTTACTGGTATTTTATTCTTTCCTTCAGCCAGAGATGATAATAATGTCTTGGAATTTCTAGGACTGTATTGTTTTGCCGTCTGAATCTGTCGCGACGGCCTTATCTTTGGATGTCGCGTCCCTGAACAGCTGCTCTCTCCTGTCGCTCTCCCTGGCAGCCTTGGCATTGAGCGTGTTCCTTCCTAACCTCGCCTTCGAAGCCATCGTATTGTCGTCGTTTCCGCCATTCTCGTGTATGGAGCCCTGCGCGTATATTTTCTGCCAGTTTATCGTGTCTCCGTCGCTCCTTGCGCCGAATATCGTCGACAACCTTGAGCGTATGTGCTCCTTCGTGATTCTCCTTTTCCAATACAGTGCCGTTGCTGTGACCCCGATTGCCGCACTGATGCCGGTCGCTATCTTGAGGGCAGTCTTGGCGGTGCTCGACATCTGGTCGAATATGGCCCCTATGGCATCACTCTGTCCCCTGCTTGATGTTTCCTCTCCTGCGCCTGAAACCTTTGCCTCTTTTGCAGGGCGCACTGATGGCTGCGAATGCGTTCTGTCATCGGACCGCATTGCCAGCTGGTACTGCTGCGCGTCGCGGCCCCTGAGAAGCTGCTTGCTCGACGCAATCGCAGGGCTTCCTGACATGGATATCGCTATCGCAGCAGCTACAGGAAGAGCCTTATTTTTAATGTTTGCCATGTCCATCGTCTGCCAAATTGTTATATCAGAATAAATGATTTATATTCAAGTAATATTCTATATACCAACATTCATGCTACCTTCGGGCCGCTCATCATGGCGTCGTGCCTGCGTATCCAGTCATTGACCTGGCCGTGCATCGCGCATATGGCCCTTACGTCTGCGCTGAACCCCGAAGCGGATATCTTTGCCTCAGGGTCTATGAGGTATATCCTGTTGTCATTGCCTATTATGATGTTTGTCGGGGCTATGTCGCCGTGCGCGAAGCCGTTGTCGTGGAGGATCCTGAGAAGCTTCGCAGTCTCCTTCAGGTACTCCCTCGCGGCCTTCGGCCTCGCGTAGTAGTAGTTCGCGAACCAGCTGCCGTCGATGAACTCCATTGCGTAGCCCGATACCTTTCCTGTCTCCCCGTCCCTTACGACAGCGATGAGCCCTGGGGAATTCTCAGGGATTATCTCGTGCATTCGCGCCGCGCGGCGCAGCTCAGCCTCAATGTCTGCGTACGGCTGTATCGCGCACTCGATGGACCCGTGCTCCTTCCTCCTCAGCGAGTACTTGGGATCAAGGAGCTTAAGGAACACCTTTTTAGGATCAGGCTGCACTGACCTCAGCGCCCTTGACAGCTCCTCCCTGCTTCCGACGACCAATTCGCGCATTGGAGCGCGATACTGCGTGCTCATATGGTGACCTGCCCTGGAACGTATTAAAGCGTTGTGTGCGGAACTGGCTATTCCCTGTGGACTCCGGAAAGCTCGAGCTCTCTGAGGAGCGCCCCCACCTCCGATTCCTTGGCGTGCACGTACCGTCTTTCTGTAGCCATGACAGCTGCCTTGAACTCCTCGAACTGTGTAGGGTTGTTGAAGTGGTTCTTGACTATGTTGGCGATGTCCCTGAAGTCCTTTGCATTGTAGTCGCCTTTGCCCCTGCTGAGCCATGTGTCGTACTTCATCAGCACGAGCATCGCAGGGTTGACCACGTTGAACTCCATGCTTCCGACCTTTACGGTCTCAGAAGTCGCAACGATGTCGCTTATCGATATCCCGTTGACGTCGCTCTTGGGCTTGAAGCCTGTCGCAGACGATAGGTATCCAGGGTAATAGATGTCTATCTCCATCCTGCCGTCCGGAAGCTTTGCGACGGTAGGGCTGTGGTAGAGGAGCTTGACCCTGCTTCTGATCTCGCTCGGGTCCCTGTCCAGCTCGAAGTACACCCCGTCGTTTCCAGGGGTCTTTGGCAGCTGCGCGTAATCGTGAGGCGTAGGCCTGTGGCCTATGGCTATGTCTATGTCGTGGGTGGGCCTTGAATCGTGGAGGCAGAGCAGGTTGACGGCTCTCCCTCCTATGAACACGACCTTGGTGTTGAACGCTACGCTGAGGTAGATGTTGGCATTGGCTATGTCCCTGAGCGGGATGTCCACCTTTGCTCCTGCAGCCCCTCCGTTCGCCACAGGCGCAGCCCTCAGTCTGTGCATTTCCATGCTTCTATATGCGCCGCGACTGATATTTAAAGGCAAAAGTTGGCTCGTCTAAAGACGAAATCAGGCGCTTCTGACTGCCTTCTTGGCTGCCTCAGAGCACCTCCTGGCATTGGCTATGCACTCCTTGGCGCCCTTCCTGTCGCCGTCCTTTGTCGCGAACGTGGCGGCGCTGCGCCATGCGTTCTGCGCCCTTAATGGGTCGCCGTCGCGCTCTATCCTTTCGGCTATTGCGAAGTATATGGGCCTGGCGGCCTGCCTTGCCGGATTTGCGGCCATTCAATCCCTCCTTGCCCCTCTTGTCAGCTCGCGAAGGACCCTGTTCTTCTGCATCCTGAAGCTCTCGGCAAGATGCGTGGCTCCGTGCATGCTGGCGAGAGTTGCCGCGTCCCTCCATGAAACAGCAGCTTCCCTGAGGTTGCCGCCTTGCTCCTGCCTCTCCGCAAGCCTCACCGTTGGTATCGCGTGGCGCGCGCTCCTGAGCGACTCTTCGCTGTACCTGCGTCGTATTTGTGCGTTCGCCATCTTTACACGTCTGATGCTGAACTGCTCAGCCCCTTTTCTTCAGCCCTTCCATCCCTTCCTTGAGGCTGTACGCCTTGACGTTGAACTGGAGCAGCGCCTCGGCCATTATCCTCGAGGTATTGCCGTGGGGGCACACTATCACCGCGTTCTCGAAAGATGCGGCTAACTTCTGCGCCTCGTCCCTGTCGCCGTATCCGTATATGATAGGGGACACCTCGTTGATGTCAAGCTCCTGGACTGACTGCACCCCAAGAACTTCCTTAAGCAGCTCGCCGTCGTAGGGACTGCGCGAGAAGACGAACACCCTGCTGCCCTTCTTCGCCAGCTCGGATGCCTGATCCGCGTTTATCTCAAGCTCCTTGACTGAGTCGTTGGTTCCGAATAAGCGTGATGGATTGTTTGGCATGAGCAGGATACTCTTTTCTAGTATAAAAATGTTGCGAAATCAGTTCGTGGCTGCGCACACCTTCGAGCCGCTGCGCATGAATTCTGACACATGCTCCCTGTCCTTGATGAGGTCCATGCCCTTTGCCATGCTCTGGTAGTTCCATTGCGGCTCGTAGAGCATCCTCATCTCCTGCGTCGTCAATCCCGGGTTCTTTCCTTTGCAGAGGCTCACCATGTCGCTGACGAGTATGTCTGATGATGTCGGGCCCGTAGGATTCCCCGATCTTATTAAGCTCCCGTCATCCCCTTTCCTCAGCTCCCACGTGCCCCTGTTGCTGCCTGAGAACTCGAGCCCTGAGTCTATGAAGTTGAGGTCGAGGTAGTTCCCTGATTCGAAGATGAATCTCGATACCTTCCTCTTGTGCATTTCGTCTACGCCTTCCGATACCCTCATCGTGGCCCTTGCGTTCTTGGAGAAGAACCTGCCATTGAGCCGTATCTCTGCCTCTATGCCAGTGGGATTGCTGATGTCGTACTCTGTGTTGACGGCATATCCCCTTGCGTTGGAGAGCTTCATCTCGGTGGCGAGCGCGCCCTTCAGGTATATCTCGAATGGGTGGATCCAGTCCATGAACAGTCCACCGCTCTCTGGCTTGAACAGCCACGAGCTCCTCCTTATCCCCTCGTCATTGGCCATCTCGAAGAATGTAGATACAGTTTCCCTTATCCTTCCCTCGCTGACTGTAAGCTCCTCTAGCAGCTTCGGAAGATGCAGCACCAGCTGCTTGTGGACGTAATGAAGGTGAAGGTATGCCTTGCTCTCCAGCTCGTTCTCGGATATGTAGTCAAGGACGCTGTCGAATTCCTTCCTGTCGACGCCGAAGGTCTTCTCCGTTATCGTTATCTTGTTGAACGAGAGCGACTGTATTGTCTGCTCAGCGTGGAACTGGTTCGGATTCGATATGTGGACTATGTCAAGGCCCTTGAAGAATTCGTCAGGTATTGGTTTCCCTGGAACCAGCTTGTAGTACTTTTCATGTGGTATGCCCAGCCTTGTCAGCTGCGCCCCCTTCTTCTCTATGCCGCTGACGCTCGCAGCCTTCTCTATCTCTATCATGCTGGTCTTCTTTATGCCCTCGTAGAGCCTCTCGAACCAGTGCCCCAGCCCCACGACCCCAAGCCTGTACATAACCATCTACTTCTTGGCCGCTTCGTGCCCTCCGAAGCCGTGCCTCATTGCCGATAGCAGCCTGTTCCCGAACATGTAACCGTTCCTTGACGAGAACCTGACGTAAAGCGCTTCTGTTATCGCGTTGAACGACACACCGTACTCGACAGCTGCAGCAACCGCGTACCTGCCCTCCCCCTTGTCCTCTACCTGCGGGTTGAAGCCCGCAAGCTCGCCATCGCCTCTCAGCCCTTTCTCCGTCAGGTCTATCAGGTATCCTCTGATCACTGAGCCGTTGTTCCATAGCTTTGCGATGTCTGCCAGCTGCAGCTCCTTGTAGGGGCCGCTCTTCATCAGCTCGAAGCCCTCTGCTATAGATTCCATCATTCCGTACTCTATCGCGTTGTGCACCATCTTGACGAAATGGCCGGAGCCTGAAGGCCCGGTGTAAAGCAGGCCGTTCGCAACGCTGAGGTCCTTGAAAAGCTGCTCGCATTCGGAGAATGCCGCCTTGTCTCCTCCTACCATTATAGACATGCCGTTGAGCGCTCCTGATGGGCCGCCGCTGCAGCCTGCGTCGAGCACGGTTATCCCCTTGCCCTTCATCTGCTCTGTCCTTCTCGCGGAGTCCTTGTACATTGAATTTGATCCGTCTATGACTATGTCGTCCTTCTCAAGCACGTTCGAGAGGTCGCTGAACGCGTTGTCAGTTACAGTGCCCGCAGGCAGCATGACCCAGACAATCCTTTTCTTGCCCAGCTTTGCCTTGAAATCGGAGAATGAGACTGCCTCCTCGGCTCCCGCCTTGATAACCTCGTCCAATGGAGCCCTGGACCTGTTGTGCGCGACTACCCTGTATCCATGCTTGAGCATGTTCAGGGCTATGTTCTTGCCCATCTTCCCTAGGCCTACTATGCCTACCTCTTTCGCAGCCATCTGCTCCCCAAAGCAGAATAATTGTTCAGCTAATGTTATTAACCCTTTACTCTTGGCCGCGTATCCGTTATACAACGACTAATGTCTAATGGCTTCAAACGTATAAATATGAAAAACGCGGCAATGTGGATGTCAATATGCACAGGATGCACGATCCGGACAGGCCCCGCAGGAACGCGTTCGACAAGGTTCTTAGAGGCAGCATTGCCGCAGGCCTCGCCCTTGCCGTGGCCGCAGGAGGCCTGGTATACAGGTACGAGCATAGGCATGATGCGGTAGCGCTGAAGTCGCTCATTGCGATATCGGCCCCGCTTTCCCTTCCTACCGGCATCGCAAGCTACGGGAACCCGCCGCAGTACAGTTATACCATACCGGCAGAGCTGGCCGAAAAGGCCATCAGCGGCAGGAAGGGAGTCAGCGTGCCCAGCATGACAACCGAATACACTAAAGGCGTTGCAGGCACGGTCACGTTCAACGCTCCTATCGTCATGGAGAGGAGCACGCTGAGGCCGGATGCGAAGAAGAACCCTCTGACAAAGCTTTTCAAGGGCAATCCGAAGAAGAGCTTTTCAGTGCAGCTCAACGCGACTGTCAGGAGCGTGCACGACGGAAAGGCGCACACTGACTGGCTGCAGGCGGTTGCTAAGATAGACACGGCAAATCATACAATAACATTCGGAACAGAGACATGGAACGACTGGCTGACGCTGAACAAGAAGAACGGCGTATGGATGAGCTCATGGGACCACGGGACAACGAGGATGGGCAAGAAGGATGCGATGCTCGACGTCCCGATCACCGAGACAAGGCAGTACGCCACGCCGATGAGCATAAGGCTGGGCATACGGGTGAAGGTGGAGATGAGCCATCCGGTCGTGTACTATGCGTACAGCGTCAAGGAGGGTGATGGGACCGCGCCCGCGTCCGATTCAGGATGGACTGCGATAAAGCTGCCGCAGAAGGCTGACAGCGCGAACATATCAGTAAACAAGAGGCACGACGCCGAGGTTGTGATAGTAGGAGGATGGAACGGGTACAGCGCAGTGTTCAAGCCCGGAGGCCTCAATGCGAATCTCGCGCTGTACGAGCTGAAGAAAGGTAGGATGATGCCATTCCAGTACACGGTGGACTTCGGAAGGGGAACGCAGGAGGGAGCAGTCAACCTTCGCATTGAGAACGCTGATGGAACGGTCCACGCGGTTGTTGGCAATCCGGATCCGATGATACTCTCAGCGCGCAGATGACCTGCTTCGCAAAATAACAAAGCACGACGAGAATGTTGAGCATGCAAACGCCTTATAAGATTTGGCTCGCATAGTTCTCCATGGACAGGCTTTCAGCGGTGCTCAAGCTGACTAGGATAGAGCACAGCATCATGCTTGTCATAGCAGTCCTGACAGCAGAGATAATCTCCGGCGGGATTCCCATGCTGCCGGTCATGGTTCTCAGCCTGATAACGCCGATATTCATAAGCATGGGGTCGTTCTCGATAAACGACTACTTCGACATAGAGGTCGACAGGAAGAACAGGAAGAACAGGCCCCTGGTCACAGGAGACATAACGCCAAATGGGGCGCTGTGGATAACAGTAGTATGCATGGTCGTAGGGGTTGCGGCGAGCGCGCTGATAAACGTCTACTGCTTCGCGATAGCCCTGTTCTTCGCATCCTTCTCGCTCCTCTACAGCTACAGGCTCAAGGAGATGCTTGTCATGGGAAACGCGTACATAGCATTCTCCATGTCAATACCGTTCATATTCGGCGCCTATGTGGTCAACGCGCAGCTGCCTCCTGTAGCGGCGATGCTCTTCATGATAATTTTCATAAGCGGCTTCGCCAGGGAGGTCCACGGGTCCATAAGGGACTACAGGGGAGACAGGCTGCGCAAGGCGAACACGCTCCCG
Organism: Microcaldota archaeon; assembly: GCA_028866995.1. GTDB lineage: Archaea > Micrarchaeota > Micrarchaeia > Micrarchaeales > CABMGC01 > JAGWGW01. Next base: position 14,568 of record JAGWHD010000002.1, on the reverse strand, counting down.
AAGGCCATCGGGATAAAGGCATCTGCATGGGCCGCGATGCTGCTGTACCTTGCCGCGATATCCATGAGCATATACGTGTACATGTCATATGCGCCGTTCTACCACAACGCGGTTTACGCTGTTATGGTGTTCGTCACCAACATGCTGCTCGCCTATTCGGGAATCGTCTTCATCGCCAGCAGGAAGCAGAAGGACTACGACAGGATGAGGAACGTATCGCTGGCAGCGATGCTCATCGCGCTCGTCGCTTTCCTGCTCTCTGCGCTTGTCGGTATCCCAGCGCCTTCCTTAGCTTCCTGACCTCCTCCTTTATGTTCAGCAGGAGGTTGGTCCTGTTGCTCTCTATGTCAAGGTATATGTGCACGTTCCTCTTCTGGTACTCGTCTCGCTTGCCCCTCGGGAGCACATGGAAATGGAGGTGCTTCACAGTCCTTCCAGAATACGGTCCTATCTGCGCAGTGAGGTCGTACGACCTCTCCTCCCTCGAATATTCCTTAAGCAGAACAGGTATGACCTTCCCCGCTATCCTATGGAAGTCCTTAGTCTCGGCCACTGTGAGCTCCATCATATCGAGGACGTGCCTCTTCGGGACGAGCAGACAGTGCCCTGGCACTACCGGTCTTATGTCGTACAGCGCGTAGAAGTGCCTGCTCTCAAATATTGTCTGCTGCTCTATCTTCCCCTTTATGCAGAACGGGTCCGTTCCCTTTCTACCTTTTCCTGCCATTTTTCGTCCTCCTGAGAAGCATGTTTATGAAGAACGACTGCGCGACTATCACCATCACCAGAAGCAGTATTATGACAAGCGAGAGCTCGTATATCTTGTTGAACTGCTGCTGCAGGCCTGAGAGCTCGCCGCTTATGTCAGCCGCAGTTCCGTTGGCTTGCTGTTGCTGCAGGTAGACCATCGATGCGAGCGCGTCGTTGTTGACCGAGCTCAGCCTCTGAGATAGCGTCATGGAGCTGTATGCGCTTTGGATGTTGCTGTTGGCGTCAGTCGTGCTGTCTGACAGCTCCGCCTGCCTCAGGTAGAAGCCCGATTGTAGAGCGAACTGGTACGGCCAGACACCTGTGCCGTTCAGGGTCGCGTTGCTTACCGCAGCCTGCATCGCTGAGTCGCTTGATGAGTTGAAACTTATGCCCGGCAGGTTCCCTGAGAAGACGTTTGCATATGTTGCGCTGTATAACGAAGCTATGTACTGGCCGTTGTTGTAGAGCTGCTTCGCAGCCCTTGAATAGAGAGTACCGGAGCTGCTCACGTTCGACACCGCTGCCATCGCCTCGCTCTTGAGAGACTGGCTCACATATATTCCCGTGCCGTTCATGGAAGACGCTATCGAGTACATCTCGCTAGCAGCCTTGCACCACGCATATGCGGGAGCGACGTTGTACACTGCCTCTATTGCGACGTCAGAATCGCTGCTGGCGTTCACCATGGCAACAGTGTCCTGTATCGTTATGTTGGCCCATGATTGCCTGAGTTCGCCTCCTGAGACATACTCGTAGTTCTGGGCAGTGAGAGGTGGAGGGATTAGCGAATTGCAGTACGCAGAGACATTGCCGATTATGCCGATGGCCTTCTCCCCTGTTATGTTGTACGAGTTGGCGAATACGAAGCCCTTGACGTAGTCCAGGAATGCGAGGTCCGCAGCCGTGTACAGGTAGCCCTTGTCGGCTATCGCCCTGTACTGGCCGAGCTGCGAGAGCATCTGGTCCTGCAGGTCTCCCTTGACACTTATGAAGGCGTTGGATACGTTCGAAGGATAGAGTGACAGAGCCTGTGCAGTGGTGAAGTTGAGCGTGTAGTTGGTCAGCTCCTGGAAAGCTGCCGGATCGCAGCCGTTGCATGTGGTGCTCACTGATGGGAGCTCGGATACGGAGTAGTTCTTTATGAGCGAATAGCTCAGACTCCTTATCGGCGTGCTCCCTGACACGTAGCCGAGTGCCTGCGAGACCGTCGATGCCTGCGCTATCGGCAGGCCGAGCTCCTGCTGCGCCATGTAGTATATGAAGTATTCCAGGCTTGCGTTGTCAGCGTTAGGGACTATCAGGTACTTGAGATTCTTCTGCTTGACTGCTGTCGCCTTGTCGTATACGCCGCCTACGAGCCCCACGCTGCCGTCAGACTGTATTGTCCCAGTTACCGAGAAGTTGCCGGGCAGCTGCTTGCTTTCGATGCCGTATATCGCGAGAAGCGTGAACGCGAGGCCAGCACTAGGTCCTGATACGTTTATCCCGCTTATGTTTATGTCGTACGTGAAGTTGAGCGACTTCTCGTTGGCTCCGGCGTATGCTGATGCGTAAGCCGCCGCAGTTTCGGCCGAGTATAACGTGTCTGAGCCCACGCTGCCAGGCCCGATGACTGAGACTGTGCCTGTGCCGCTGGATACGTTGAGCGAGATGTTGGTCAGCTCGCCTATGCTCTGGTTGAGTATGACTGCAGGAGCGTGTATCGAGGTAGTGTATGCATCAATCATGCCGAATGCGGCGACCACCGCGAACGCTAGGATTGCAAGTTTTGGCATCATGGTAGGAAATTGGGAATGAAGCTTTATAATTACATAGCAGGTGTTTGGATTCTGCGTCAGAAGTCGCTTATCCTGCTCTGCCCGTTCTGCCCCTTCCGCTCCTTTATCTCGTTGGCTATGTCTATTATGCCGAAGACGCCGTCGTATCCCGGTATTATGTGCACCCTGTTCTCCCTGACGCTCTCTATCGCGTCCCCAGTCTCCTTGTCCACCTCCCTTATCCTCTCGACATCTCCCCTAAGCAGCACGTTGAATTCGCTGCCGAATGCCGTCACCAGCTTGTCGTACGCCCTCAGTACGTAAGGGGACGTCGTCGTCTTCTTCAGGACGTGCGCTATGACCTCCTGGAGAGGTATTGCGTTGACGAAAGGCACTGCGCCGCTCGGCCTGTAACCCTCTTCCCTGTCCGCAAGGTCCTCTACCCTGTGCATGACCCCAAGAGTAAGCTTCTTCCTGCATACAGGACATATGCCGTTGAACTTGTTCGATTCTGAAGGAGGCATTGATACCTTGCAGTTCCTATGGCCGTCGTAGTGGTACTTGCCTTCCTCAGGATAGAACTCGACCGTCATCTTCAGCCTCTTCTCCTTTATCGCGCCTGTCATCTTTGCGTAAGTCAGTTCCCCGTCAATGTCCATGATGACTGCTTCCCTTCCTATCTTTGGGAGCGAGTGCGCGTCGCTGCTGGATAGCAGCGCGTACCTGTCCAACTTCGATACTCTCCATATCATTGCAGGGTCGGCTGAGAGCCCCGTCTCTATGGCGTATATGTGCTTCGCCTGGTCTTCGTAAGCGTCCTCCACAGAATCGAACCCGGATATGGATCCGAGAACGCCGAACCATGGCGTCCATGCATGTGCCGGATAGAGGAACATGCCCTTGTCCACACCGAACGCTATGTCTGCGAGCTCCGCTGCGCTCATGTTCAGCTGCGGCCTCCCGTCGAGCGACAGGTTGCCGAACCTTGCGAGCTCCTTGTTCAGCTGCTCGGCCGCTTCGACGTTTGGCGCCATTATGACATGGTGTATCTTCTTCACGTTGCCGCTCCTGTCGAAGACTCCCCTTGAGGTGACCGAGCTGTCCTTGGAGAATATCGTAGCCACCTCTGTTGTTATCAGGAACCTTGTTCCAGTATCGGACCCTTTCAGGCGGTATATGCCATTGTCGCCTTCGAGCTTCTCCTTTATCTCCTTCATCCACAGCGGATGCGTGAAATCCCCTGTTCCGACTATCCCCACCCCCTTTTCCTTTACTGCCTTGTCTATGTTCTCCAGCACGAGCTGGTCGCTGCACGCTCCTGCGTACTTAGAATGGAAGTGTATGTCTGCTATGTACTCCATGTCATTTGCTCTTAGTTACCCCGTTCCTTGGGCATATCCTGCTTATCATGCACGCGCTGCAGACGGGCACCTGCGACTGGCATATCTTCTTGCCGTGGTTCTTGAAAACATATGTTATGTTCTTCCAGTACCTCCTGTCTACGGTCTTCATCAGGTCCTGCTCTATGTCGTCCGGATCCCTGCTTTTGCTGAGCCCTATCCTGCCCGATAGCTTTATCACCCACGTGTCTACGGGTATGCCCTCCACTATCCCGTACGCGTTGATCAGTATGGTGTTCGCCGTCTTCCTGCCTATTCCCGGCAGCTCAAGCAGCTGCTCCATGCTGTCAGGCACCTTTCCGTTGTACCTCTCCTCTATGGTCTTGAATGTCTTGATCATGTTCCTTGCCTTGTTGCCCGCGAAGGTTATCCTCTTGATGTATCCTATCAGCTCCTCTTCGTTTGCATAGGCGTAGTCCTTCGCCGTTCTGTACCTTTTGAACAGTTCAGGGGTAACGGAATTGGTCACCTCGTCCCTCGTCTGCGCCGAGAGTATCGCAGCTGCGACCAGGTCGACAGGGGTCCTGAAGTTGAGGTAGTAGTGCGAGTCCTTGTACTCCTTCTCTAGCGTCTCTATCGCTTCCTTTGCCTTCCCATCGCTTAGCAGCCTGAACTCCACAGAAACACCTTGAAAGATTAAATCGCTAAGGCTTGAGCCTTACCCTGTCCCTCGGGAACAGGCTGGTCTCGCGTATGTTCTGCATGTTTGTCAGCTTCATCGCAAGCCTCTCCAGGCCTATGGACCATCCCGCGTGAGGTGGCGCGCCCTGCTTGAACGCGTTGATGTAGAAGTCGAAGTTCGCAGGGTCCAGCCCTCTTCCCCTTATCGAGTTTATGAGTATCTCTGGTATGTGGATCCTCTGCGCGCCGCTCGCCAGTTCAAGCCCCTTGTACAGCAGGTCGTAGCTGTTGCATATCTTGGGATCCTTCCCGTTTGGCATGCTGTAGAATGCCCTGACAGCAGAGGGATACTCCTTGAGCACCACGGCGTCGCCGAAGAGCTTGCATATCATCTCCTCGTTCTCGCGGTTGAGGTCCTGTCCGAACTCGATCTTCATGCCGTTCGCGTTGAGCTTCTTCAGCGCGCTCCTGTACGTGACCTCCTTTACCTTGGGCACCTTCAGCTCGACTCCAAGCCTTTCCAGGTCAGCCGAGTTCCTCTTTATCACCTCCTTGACTATGCCCGTGAATGTCTTCTTTAGCATCCTTATGGCGTCGTTGTGGTCCGCGAAGCCCATCTCCGCATCCATCTGCGTCACCTCGTTGAGGTGGTATACGGTATTGTGCTTCTCCGCCCTGAACGCAGGGACTATCATCATCACCCTGTCCATGCCGCCTATGACTGCGAGCTGCTTGTACAGCTGCGGCGACTGCGCAAGGAACGCCTTCTTCTCGAAGTACTCCACAGAGAACAGGTCCGCTCCCCCTTCCGTCGCTGCCTCGACAAGAGCAGGCGTCCTTATCTCCAGAAAGCCCTCCTTCGCCAGCGTGTTCCTGAACGCCCATAGTATTGTAGACTCTATGTTGAATATCGATGTGGTCTCGAGCCTCCTCAGGTCTATGTACCTGTAGTCAAGGCGCACGTCGATGTCCGCAGGGACCTTGCCCGTGACCTCGAAGGGTATGCCTCTCTCCAGCGGGTTTACGTTCGTGAACTCTATCGGGACTATCTCGTATCCCTTCTTCGATTCTGCATTCTTCTTCACCCTCCCCTTTACTACGACGACGCTCTCCTTAGGCAGGTTCATCGCTGCCAGCGTCTGCCGGTCCGTCTCCCCCTCCTTGCCGATGATCTGCGCTATTCCTGTCCTGTCCCTGAGCAGGACGAAGACTATCTTGCCTATGTTCCTGACCTCGTGGACCCATCCTGCAAGCACGACCTCCTTTCCGTCGTCGCTGGCGCTTATCTCGCTGACGTAATGGCTCCTGTATGCGGTCTCCAGGACAACACCCCACCTTACTTAACGCTGAGAGCATTTATATACTTTGATTGAGAGCTATTCTATCGTATGCCAATGATAAGCGACCTCATGGAAAGGCATATCGTAGGAGTCTCAAGGAGCGCTAAGATCGGGAGCGTCCTCAAGCTCATGCAGACATCAAGAGTATCTGTTATGCCTGTCCTCGAGGACGGGCATCTTGTCGGAATGGTAACTAGGAAGTGCATAGAGACCGACAACGGCTCCCATTCTGTTATAGGAGACATCATGTCAAAGCCGATATTCGTAGAGGAGAACGACAGCCACGACAAGGCCGTCAAGGAGATGATAGGCCATGGGATAAGCAGGGTGCCTGTCGTCAACAACAGGAAGGACATGCACTGCATAGGCATCATCACCTCGACAGATATAGTAAGGGAGATGAGGAACTAGAATCAGAAACAGACTGCACTCTTTTTTTATCTTGCAAGCGTTATCTCTATCGCGCTTACCTTGGACCTGGTGCCGTCCTCGTTGGATATCTCCTCCGAGCTTATCGCTATGTTCTCGACGCGCACGTCATTCACGAACCTGTGCCTTGATATCTCGGCTACATCGACAGCCCTTGATATCGCGTTCCCTCGCGCCCTGACCTTGACGCTCCTGGCTCCGTTGTTGAACTGCGTCACAACTGCGAGCACGTAGTTCATCGGAGGCTTCTTGCCTATAAGGACAACGTTCTCAGGTATGGAGCCGTCTGTGGCCATTTGCTCGCCGTTGTAGTCCCCTGCCATGCCATCACCATCTTTAGCCGTATCGTTCGCAGTTACCTCCTGTATTTCAATGTGGATTTTGCTCTTATATTATATAAATCTTTGTCCGTGCGTTCCCTGCGGCATGGGAAGGTTCTTTATTTGATGCGTAGAAATAGTCTCCGTGCAGGGATAGCAAAGCTTGGTCAAATGCGGCAGGTTCAGGGCTTGCTCCCCTAGCGGGTTCGAGAGTTCAAATCTCTCTCCCTGCATTAATCAATCCTTAGGACTTGGGCTGCGAATACGCAGACTGCGACTTGATTCCAATCAGTGTAGTGGTCGTTTAAAAGTATAAATATCTTTCAAGGGATCAGTAATCCATGGCAGTGGTCGTAGATGGCATCGGGCAGGACGAGTTCCTGAAGCTAGCTACCGGACTGTCAGGAAGCCTCGGGTATAACGTCATGGCAAAGGGAACGCCGTTCGAAGGGCCCCTCTTCCTCTTCGGCGAGGCGTCGATGTGCCTGGGCCTTGGATACAACAACGCAGTCGCTCTGCTCTGCAGGTCAGCGATGGATTCGGCGATATTCACTGCCGCTGTCATGGACTTCGACGGCTCCAGCGCAGTCATAGACAGTCCGATCTACGAAAAGCTGTCAAAGGCGAGCAAGAACCTCAAGTACTACAGCAGATCGATAATAGACAGTATAATAATCGATGACAAAAAGATACTGACGAAAAAGGAAATGGATAACATAGACGTGAGAGTGAGGAATCCAGGTGACATTGTCGCCCATTTCGCGGAGAAGTTAGACAGGGAGAGGATAAGGCCCGTGTCTAAGATGGTTGACGATTACGTGAAGAAGTACCAGAAGGAGCATCCGGAGATGAAGGGAGGGGAGAGCATAGATGTGAGGACGGTTGTGAGCAGCCAGGAGGACAGGGAGAGGCTCGCAAAGCTGCTTTACGACAGGCCGGAGATACACGAGATGATGACCAGCGGCGCAGACGCGATGAGCATACTTGCAAATACAAGGAACTATCTTGCCCTGGTAATAATGAGATGGCACAAGAAGGGCTAGATTGCAGTTGTTTTTATCTCTCCCTCCATCTTGTCTTCTTCGCAGCTATGAAGAGTATCAGTATTGAGACGCCTATCAGGACGATCCAGTCAACCACGACCGTGCCTGCCGGCACGGAAACATAGCCTGCTGCATTCTGCGCTATCTGCGCCGCGTACGTCGTGGGCGACAGGTACGCTATGTACCTGTAGGGCAGCGGTATGTAGGTTATCGGGTAGTAGACAGGAGGTATGGTGGAGAGGAATGTCGAGACGATGCCTGAGAATGCCCAGCTCTGTATGACGTCCGAGGAGAACGTCGAGAGCATGAAGCCCAATGCTATGGAGAACGCGAACATCAGCGCCATGACCAGGAATATCTGAACAGCGCCCATGATGGTCGTGTGTATGAAGAGCACAGCGAGGATGCCCAGCACGGTTAGCGCTGGAGCAGAGTACACCAGCTCAGATATGGCCATGCCGACTATGTATATCAGCGCGCTGGTCGGCGAGCTTACCACCATGTCCTGCAGCTTCATGTCGTTCCTGAGGTGCGACAGATCCCCCTGCATGCTTATCCCGCTGAGGACCATGCTCATGACGAGCGCCCCCTCTATGCCCACGCCTAGCAGTGTGCCGTTGCTTACGAAGAATATGACCAGCAGCAGCGAGAACGGGCTGAGGAAGGTCCATACAAGCATTATGGGATAGTTCTTCATGGTGTATATCGCATTCACCAGTATCGAAGCCAGTATCTGGCTACCAATTCTCCTCTTCATCTCCATCGTCGTCACCCTCTATCTTCTTCCTGACCAGGCTGTAGAATATGTCGTCAAGCGTCAGCGGGCCCAGCGCGAACTTGGTGCCCTTCTTTATCAGCTCCTTTGATACCGAGTACGCCTCATCCTCACCGGTAAGTATCTGAATGCTTCCGTCAAGCCCCTTGATTACCTTGCCCCGTACCTTCGGCACCTTCGTGTTCCCGTCAAGGAGCTTTATGCTGTACGGGTACTTCACCTTGCCCCTTAGCTCCTCGATCGTTCCGCTTGCGACGAGCTTCCCCTCCTCGACTATGGCTATAGAGTCTGCGAGCTTCTCAGCCTCATCGAGATAATGCGTCGTCAGGAATATGAAGCGCTCCTTCTTCAGCTTCGCAAGCATCTTCCACAAATCGCTCCTCGATATCGGGTCAAGCCCGGTTGTAGGCTCGTCGAGGAATATTATTCTCGCCTCGGACGCGATCACGGTGGCGACAAGCACCTTCCTCTTCATGCCACCTGAAAGGTACTGGTTCATCTTGTCTGCCTGGTCTCCCATCCCGACGTCGTTGAGCGCCTTCCTTGCCCTTTTCTTGGCCTCGCCGCTCTCGAAGCCCCTCCATAGGAGATACGAGTAGACGGTTTCCATCGGCGTCAGCCACGGTATGGCCCTGGCCTCCTGCGGCACTATGGCTATCTCCTGCCTTAGCCTTCCTGGCTCCCTGATTATGTCGATGCCGTCGATGCTTGCAGTGCCCGAAGTAGGCATCATCTGCGTGGCGAGTATCCTGACCAGGGTCGTCTTTCCCGCGCCGTTCCTTCCTATGAGCGCGAAGATGCCCTTAGATTCCACGGACAGGCTCATGCTCTTCAGTGCGACCTTGCCGGTAGGGTATCTTTTTGAGATGTTTCTGCACACTAGGCCTTTCATTATTACCAGGATTAAATCGCACTCAACATTTTTATTGAGCACCGTCAGCGAGAGCTCCGCAAATTTATATAGCTATGTTGCAAAGTACTGAATCATGAAGGACAGGTTCGACTTCAAGGAGGCGGAGCCAAGGCTCTCTGCGCGCTGGGAGGAGCGCAAGGTCTACAAGTTCGATGAGAAATCGAAGAAAAAGATATATGCGATAGACACCCCTCCTCCGACCATATCAGGCCTCATATCCGTAGGCCACGCATTCTCGTACTCGCAGGCTGATTTCATCGCAAGGTACAAGCGGATGAAGGGCTTCAACGTTTTCTATCCGTTCGGCTTCGACAACAACGGACTCGCGACAGAGATCCTCGTGGAGAAGACGCATAACATAACGGCTGAGAAGGTTGGAAGGGAGAAGTTCATAGAGCTGGTAGAGGCCGAGACCAAGAAGTACGAGGAGATGTACAGAACAGTATGGAAGGCAATAGGCCTCTCTGTCGACTGGTCCCTCCTCTACACGACCATAGGCAACGACGCCCGGAAGATATCGCAGCTCTCATTCCTGGAGCTTACCAAGGCCGGAAGGACGTACCGCAAGGAGACGCCGACGATCTGGTGCCCCAAGGACAAGACAGCACTATCGCAGATGGAGCTCAAGGACAAGGTCCTCAAGTCGCAGTTCGTGAAGGTCAGGTTCTCCGACGACGTTGTCATAGCGACGACCAGGCCGGAGATGCTCCCTGCATGCGTAGCCATATTCGTAAATCCGGAGGACAAGAAGAACGCGCATTTCATCGGGAAGAAGGTGAAGGTGCCGATATTCGGGAACGAGGTAATGGTAATGACTGACAGGAGGGTTGATCCTGAGAAAGGGACTGGGCTCGTCATGTGCTGCACCTTCGGGGACCAGACAGACATAGAATGGTACAAAGCCTACAACCTCGATCTCAAGATAGTGATCAACGAGAAAGGGAGGATGATACCTGAGTATTTCCAGGGCAAGGGCATACGCGAGGCCAGAGAGATGATAATCAAGGACCTTGAGGGCAAAGGCCTCGTCCTTGAGAAGAGGGAGATAGAGCATACAGTCAACGTCCACGAGAGATGCAACACGGAGATAGAGTTCCTTGTGAAGCAGCAGTGGTACATACGGTATCTTGACATGAAGGAGAAGCTTGTTGAACTGGGAAGGTCGCTCGAATGGCATCCGGAGCACATGGTAACCAGATACGAGAACTGGGTCAACGGCCTGCAATGGGACTGGTCGATAGCCAGGCAGAGGTACTACGGCATACCCTTCCCGGTATGGTACTGCAAGAAGTGCAACGAGCCAATTTTCGCTGACGAGAAGGACCTGCCGGTCAATCCCCTCAAGGACAAGCCTAAAGGCAAGTGCCAGAGGTGCGGATCCGAGGAGTTCGTGCCTGAAGAGGATGTCTTCGACACGTGGGCCACCTCCTCGTTGACTCCTCTGCTGAACGCGAGATGGGGGCTTGACAAGAGATACATGCAGGTGTTCCCCATGGACCTGAGACCGCAGGCGCACGACATAATCTCGTTCTGGCTGTTCACGACGATAGTGAAGTCCTACCTGCACACAGGAAAGCTGCCATGGAAGACGGCGCTGATATCCGGGCATGGGCTCGATCCGAAGGGAATGCCGATGCACAAGTCCGCAGGCAATGTCATAGAGCCCAAGGTCGCGATAGAGAAGTACGGCGCAGATCCGTTGAGGTACTGGGCGAGCATACCGAAGATAGGGGACGATGCGTCGTACCAGGAGAAGGACCTGATGACAGGAGCCAAGTTCGTGAACAAGCTGTGGAACGTGGCGAAGTTCGTAGACATGAACAAGGACATAGGGGAGAGCGAAGGCTCGAAGAACGTAATAGACAGATGGATGATGTCGAGGCTTGTCATGACCATAAAGGACGTCGGCGAGATGTTCGAGAGCTATAACTCGGCAGGGGCGAAGAGGATAACCGACGAGTTCTTCTGGTTCTTCGCAGACAATTACCTGGAATTCATAAAGTACAGGACGTATGCGCAGGACAAGGAGGCAAACTACGCGCTCAACTACATATTCAGGAATATGATAAAGCTCTTCGCTCCGTTCCTTCCCTACATAACCGACGAGATATACCTGTCGATGTACGCGGAGATTGAGAAAAGGGAATCGGTGCACGTGTCTGACTGGCCCGAGGCCGATGAGAGGCTCTTCGACAAGGATGCGTTCGAGAAGGGAGAGGAGCTGTACAGGATAATAGCGTTCATAAGGCAGTGGAAGCACGACAACAAGATGGCTCTCAACGCGCCTCTCGAGAGGATCACATTGAGCAAGAAGCTCGATGACGGCATCGAAGACATCAAGGGAGCGATGAATGTCAGGGAGATAGCGTTCGGGAAGGGTACGATGGACGTGCCTGAAACAGGCGTGAAGATAGGCTTCGGATGAAACGCCCTTTTGATAAGCTTAATAAACATTATTAGCTATGATATTCTTGCTATCTAGTCCTTTTAGATAGTAAGTCCTATGATTTAGGAATGCTTAGTGAATTTGATGGCAAGGATGCACACAGGAAAGCACGGGAAGAGCAAGTCAAGGAAGCCGGCCGTAGAGATGGGCACGCTTCCTGAAGGCCTGAAGCTAAGCAGCGACGAGATAAAGGGCATAATTAACGACTACGCGAAGAAGGGCATGCCCCACGCGCTAATAGGCCAGAAGCTCAAGGAGGAGCACGGGGTGCCGTACATAAGGCAGGTCCTCGGAACCAGGCTCAGCAACATCATAAAGGAGAGCAAGCTTGAGGGAGCGTTCCCGCAGGACATGCTCGGGCTCATGAGGAAGGCTGTCGTCCTGAGGAGGCACCTGCAGAAGAACCACGGGGACCAGCACAACAGAATGAGCCTGATAAGGACGGAGGCGAAGATATGGAGGCTCTCAAAATACTACAAGAAGGAAGGAGTACTTCCCATCGACTGGAAGTACGATCCTGAGAAGATTGCGCTTATCATAAAGGGTAGCTGATCATGGCCGAGAAGAAAGCTGAGAAATGGAAGAACAAGGTGTGGTTCAACGTCTACCCGCCCAAGATGTTCGGTGAGTCGAACATAGGGGAGATACCTGCCAACGACGAGAAGAATGTCATGGGCAGGGTCATAAAGGTCAACATGTCATGGATAACCCACAAGCCAGAGCACTCTTTCGTAGTCATAGGGCTCAGGGTCAACAACGTGAACGGGGAGAGGGCCAACACAGAGATAAACTACATCGAGCAGACATACAGCTACATACATTCGCTTGTGAAGAGGCATTCCAGCGTCGTATACACGATGGACAGGCTGAAGGACAAGAACGACAGGAGCTTCGTCCTCAAGCTGATAGCGGTCACGGTCGACAAGATAACGACCCCCAAGAAGGCGGGGATAAGGACTGCCATATCAGAATTCGTAAGGGATTACACCTCGTCAAAGGGCATCGAGGAGATAATGGGAGACATACTAGAGGGCAAGCTGCAGGACCAGACAATGGCGAAGCTGGACCACATAGCGCCGATAAGCAAGCTTGAGCTCAAGAAGATAGAGCTGTAAATTTTTACCTGTCCCTGTAATGCCTGAGCTCGTCCTTCAGAAGATGGTCGAAAGTGCGCAGTGCGCCCTTTGCGTTGTCAAGCGCGTCAAGGACCCTTCCTTTTCCAAGTTTCTCATCCTTCGCTATCCTTGCGGCCTGCAGGTATATTCCGGCAGCATGGATATAGTTAGTACCATAGGGATCCGATCTCTCCCTTAATGAGTCCCCTCTGCCCATTATCCTGTTGTACATGTCAGTGCTCTTCCATCGCTTCTTGGCGCTGCGGAATACAGACCTTAAAGAGCCGATCCTTGAGCTTGCCTCTTTCCCTCTTTTGGAAGCTATTGCAGATATTTCTGTATTTCCTTGCATTTTGTCAATTCCTCTAAACGTAAGCGCCTGCCTTAGGATTGGCGGCGGAATGGCCTCTGCCATCCGGCCGCCCGACTGGCGCTACTTCTTCAGTTTGCTGTTCAGCATCTCGAGCAGGACAACGGCGTTGTTGTGCTCGTCGTCCGTTGTCGCGTACAGAAGCGTTATGTCACCGATCTTGGCCATGTTCAGCAGGCTCTCGAAGGCCTTGTTCTCCTCCAGCTCCTTCGCGTACCTCTTCCTGAACTGCTCCCACTTCTTGGGATCGTGGGAAAACCAGAGCCTCAGCTCCTTGCTCGGCGCCACCTCCTTAAGCCACAGGTCTATGTTTGCTGTGCTCTTCCTTATCCCTCTTGGCCAGAGCCCGTCTACGAGTACCCTCTTGCCATCGGTGATGCTTGCCTTGTCGAATATCCTCTTTATGTTTATCAGGTCAGCACCACTCTTCTTTTTCTTTCTAACGCTTAAAAATACTTTGTTCTGGTTCGAGAAGGGCTCTATGATTACTGGCATGTCCTCCTCTAGCATCACCTGCTGCTCCTTCTGCTCCATCTTGTAGTTCTGGTAGTTGGGGTAATTCTGGTACATTGGGGTTGCACCTTTATCGGGAACTTGGGCCTGGTCGCCTTGCCTTGCGCCTGAAATGAAAAGGAGATGCGAAATGCATATCCTATTTGTCCTCCAATATGCTTATGGCTGAACCGCTATTTAAACATGCGAACTGGCTATCGTCCATTGTCGTTCAAAAAGCGGTATATAGCAGGGAACGTCTGTTCTCGGAAGCTTTATAAACTTATATAAGCAAAGCTATTCTGCCACAACTAGACGTCAGTCTTTTTCTGTGGTAATGAAAATTCCTGTTGGAATTAGATGTAGTCTTGAGCAATGACAAGTAGAGAGGCTCAAACGCAATTGCTAATAGCTTAAAGCTAAACTCCAGTCGATGCTGCTGGAGGACACTGCTATCAGATTTCGACAGCCATGCAAGTCAGCTCGTCGACATGACGGGCGGCGTACGGCTCAGTAACGCGTGGTCAATCTACCGCAGGGAAGGGAATACCCACGGGAAACTGTGGCTAATTCCATATAGTACAGGACACCTGGAAGGAGTCCTGTGCGAAAAAGTTGTGAATTGGAACATTACTGCCCTGCGATGGGACTGCGTCGGATCAGGCAGATGGCGGGGTAACGGCCCACCATACCTTTGACCCGTAGGGGATATGAGAGTAAGAGCCCCGAGAAGGGCACTGAGACAATGGCCCTAGCGCTACGGCGTGCAGCAGGCGCGCAAACTCCACAATGCGCAT
>JAGWHD010000029.1 GCA_028866995.1 Microcaldota archaeon | reverse complement strand
GTCGGGGAGCTGCTCAACAAGATAAAGAAGGTAGGAAGGGATGGCAAGGTCCTTGACAAGGAGGAGATGGCCGGGGAGCTCGGAGACGTGCTGTGGTATGTGTCGCAGCTTGCGGCAGAGCTAGGGCTCGATATGGATTACATAGCGGAAAAGAACATCAAGAAGCTGAAGGACAGGATGGACAGGAACGCGCTAAAAGGCAGCGGCGACAACCGCTGATGGCTTACGCTAGCCATCAGTGATTGCCGATGCCTTCCCCACCCATTCCAAACGGCGCATTGCCAAGAGCGCAATAGAGCACCTCAGCGCGCTTCCTTCCTAAGATACCGTTATGGCTTTTCTGGTATATATACCTTCTCGGTTTTCCATAAAAACGCAATCGACGATGGTGCATTCGCTTTATATATTTGAACAGCAAACATTACATTAGCGAGGGCAGAATTGGTGCCATCAATGGACGAGGGTTATGTAAAATTCGTGCCGATTTGGACAGGGGGCAAGCCCCTCAGCGCCGAGAGGCTCAAGGAGCTGATACAGTGGCGCCAGAGGTTCTACGGCCTTGGACTGATAGGCATGTATGACGATGGCGTAGGATTCGGCAATATCAGCGAGAGACTTGAGAAGGAGTCGCAGCAGTTCATAATATCGG
>JAGWHD010000028.1 GCA_028866995.1 Microcaldota archaeon | reverse complement strand
ACCCCGTAGCCGCACCTGCAGTACACCGGCAGGTTGACAAGTATGTACATCTCTATCGCTTGCTTCTTGCCAAGCAGTTCAGCCGTTATTCTCTCCCTGGCCTCGTTTTCAGAAAGCCCTTCGTATCCCTTGATGGCCATCCTGCCCATGTGCGACTCCTCCTTGTATTCGAGTTTCGTCGCCTTCTCTATGTCCTCGAAAGAGCCATTCGCATCGGTCTGCGCTATCTTGAGGTACGCAAGCGATGGGATTGGGTAGCCCTTTCCTGGGATGTCGAGCACCTTTATCGGCGTGATGCCGGTTGCCTGCCCCTCGTTCTTGAGCCTCTCTATTGCAGAGTAATCGAAAGGGGCATGAGCAGGAACGCTCATCACTATACCCGTGCCCATCTCCTTGTTGACGAAGAAGCCAGGAAGCACAGATATTGCGTTGCCGCTGATGCCTATGCATCTCTTCTGGAGCATCTCCTGCGGCGGAACGTCCTTGATGTATTCGACGCCCATCTGGTACTTGAGTATCTCGGCAGCCGCCTTGGAAAGATAGAGCACCTCGCCGTCAACCTTGTACTGCGCATAGCTCGCTTCCTTGTTTATGAAAAGGTTTGTGACTCCGAAGACGGTCTCTGGCCTGTAGGTGGTGCATGCCATGTAGCTCTCCTCACC
>JAGWHD010000027.1 GCA_028866995.1 Microcaldota archaeon | reverse complement strand
CTGCGCTGTTATAAAAATCCGACGACAAAGGTAAAACTCGGTTATAATGCTGCTGTCATCTGACAAGAATCTGCCTAATGCTGCTGCATACGTACTCTATCTGCTTTTTGGAAAGCCTGGGGCTGCTAGGCAGATTGATGCCTCTCTGATAAAGGTCTTCGGCAACTGGCAATATCTGTGACTTTCCGTTAGTCTTGTGCATCTTCAATTTATGAAGAGGGTAGAAAAACGGCCTGGTTTCTATCCCTTTGCGGCCGAGGCCATCCATTAGCTTGTCTCTTTTTTCCTTATCCACCAATATTGAATAATACCAGTATACATTCTTTGCCCATGGCATTTCAGGAGGCGTAATTACATCTTCGATATCTTTTAACAGCTCGTTATAGTAATGGGCAATCTCTCTCTTTTTTGATACTAGACCATCTATCCTCTTAGTTTGGGCAACGCCTATAGCTGCCTCGATATTGGTCATTCGATAGTTGTAGCCTATAAATTCGGTATGGAACCTATCCTTTGCCTTGGTCTTTTTGGTGGCGTAATGGATGTCTTCAAGCATCCGCATCTTTTGGTTTAGTTTAAGATCATCGGTTAGAGACATGCCGCCTTCTCCAGTAGTGATTACCTTGTTGCCATAAAATGAGAAACAACTGATATCGCCAAAGGTTC
>JAGWHD010000026.1 GCA_028866995.1 Microcaldota archaeon | reverse complement strand
GCTTCCGGCCCGCGCCACCTGCTCGTCAAGATGACCCGCGCCAAGCTCGAGGAGCTCTCGAGCGAGTTCATCGACCGCGCGATAGCCATCACCAAACGCGCGATAGAGGCGTCGCCTTTCAAGGTCGGCGATATCAACGAGGTCATCCTCGTGGGCGGCCAGACGCGCATGCCGGCGATGCAGAAGGCTGTGGAGCAGTTCTTCGGCAAGAAGCCGAACATGACCGTCAACCCCGACGAGGTCGTCGCCATCGGCGCGGCCATCCAGGCGGGCGTGCTCAAGGGCGAAGTCAAGGACGTCCTCTTGCTCGACGTGACGCCGCTGTCGCTCGGCATCGAGACCCTGGGCGGCGTGTTCACGCGCCTGATCGACCGCAACACGACCATCCCCACCAAGAAGTCGCAGATGTTCTCGACCGCCGAGGACAACCAGACCGCCGTCACCATCCGCGTCTTCCAGGGCGAGCGCGAGATGGCGGGGGACGACAAGAGCCTCGCGCGCTTCATCCTCGACGGGATCCCGCCCGCTCCACGCGGCGTGCCTCAGGTCGAGGTGACGTTCGACATCGACGCGAACGGCATCGTCAACGTGTCGGCGAAGGACAAGGCCACCAACAAGGCTCAGCACATCACCATCACCGCGTCGTCAGGCATGTCGGAGGCCGACATCCAGCGCATGGTGAAGGAAGCGCAGGAGCA
>JAGWHD010000025.1 GCA_028866995.1 Microcaldota archaeon | reverse complement strand
AATGATGAGAAAGAGAGTCTCTGAAACTAATATGATCTTGCGAAGTTCGCCATGAATTCGGCCTTCTTGCCACAGTAGATGCACTTGCCGGACGGCTTGCCCTGCTTTATCGGTATGTTAGTTATCTTTGCGCTCGTCTCCTCCTTTACCTTGTCCTCGCATTCCCTAGAACCGCACCAAGGAGCGTGAATTATCCCACCCTTCTCCTTAATGATATTCTTGAAATCATCGTAATCCTTGGCCTCGTGAATGTGCGACTTCAGGAACCCCTCGGCCTTCCTGTACATCGATTCCTGCATCTCCTCGAATTCGGATCCGATTGATTTGACCAGATGTTCCATCTTTACCTCCGTCTTCTGCCCCGTGTCTCTCCTCACAACCACAACGCTCTTGCTTTCCATCTCCCTTGCGCCTATCTCTATGCGGATTGGTATCCCTTTCATCTCCCAGTCGTTGAACTTGTACCCTGGGGTATAGCCTTCCCTGTCGTCAAGCTTTATCCTGCAATGCCCTTTCAGCGATTTGTAGACCTCCCGTGCATAATCATTGACAGCTGCTTCGTTGCCCTTCTTGTATATCGGCACAATGACTGCTTGTATGTAAGCGACCTTTGGCGGTATCACCAATCCCTTGTCGTCTCCGTGAGTCGCAACCATGGTACCGAGCTCCCTTGTCGAGATTGCATAGGTTGTCTGCCAA
>JAGWHD010000024.1 GCA_028866995.1 Microcaldota archaeon | reverse complement strand
CAGGCATATCCGTACCTCAAGATAGCGATGTCAATCGGGGATCTAGACTCCCTCGACCCATGGCTCTCAAAGTACGATATGGTGCTCGCCTCAACAGAGAAGTTCGACAGCCTGATAAGGCACGGCGTTGACTGGCTCGATTCTGTTGGCTGCATAATATTCGACGAGGTGCACATGCTCGGCGAGCAGGGGAGGGGACCCACTCTTGAGATACTTATCACAAAGCTGCGAAGGCTGTGCAAGGGGACCCAGTTCGTTGCGCTGAGCGCGACGATAGGAAATTCGGATGAGCTGGCGGAATGGCTCGATGCGAAGCTGGTGCAGAGCGACTACCGCCCGATAAAGCTCGAGAAGGGAATCGTTGTTGGAGAGAAGGTTTTCTACCGCGACGAGGAGGAACCGCTGCAGGGTAGCAGCAAGATACCTGAGATAAGGATAGTCGAAGACGTGCTCTCAAGGAACAAGCAGCTGATAATATTCTATTCGACAAAGCGCAACGCCGAGGCTGGTGCGGAGAAGATGCAGAAGGTCGTGAGGGAGCTGCTCAAGCAACAGGACAAGGAGAGGCTAACAGAGGTTGGCAAAAAAATACTAGGCGCTGTGGGAAGGCCGACAGCGCAGTGCGAGAAGCTTGCAAAGTGCGTGGAGAGTGGAACAGCGTTCCACCATGGGGGGCTTGTGAACGATCAGCGCCACAGCGTTGAGGAGGCATTCAAGAAAAAT
>JAGWHD010000023.1 GCA_028866995.1 Microcaldota archaeon | reverse complement strand
GTTGAGCTGAGCGGTGGTGCTGTCGAACATCTGGAAAACGGAGCCGAGCGGGTTTATCTGCAGCGACGCGAACAGGCCGTCCAGGAAGAATATGCCCAGTATTACCTCCCTCCAGAACCTTCCTATGTGCTTCAAAACATCTACCTGTCCCTTCATAGGACTATGATTGTGATTTTATATTAATTGCGCTACAATTATCTAATCGGGAAGGTGTGTGTAGCAGAGGTTTCTTATCAGTCAAACGAGTGATACTCATGAAAAGATACCCTTCGCAGGGCTTTCCTAAAACGGTCCTGAGGCCAGAGATCGTGGCAAGGCACGAAGATCTCGTCAAAGATCTCTCAGGCACAGTTGAAAAATATGCTCAGATAGGGCGCAGGGACGAAAGCATGTTCGACTGGACCCTGCGCGTCCTTGAGAACTGCAGCTTGTCAACTGTAGAGCCACTGTATATGGGCTCCCTCGCGGTCGTAAAAACGGAATTTGCATTATGGGAAGTCCTGCTAGACGACCTGATCGACAACGCGGACATGCGCAACTTCAAACTTTTCGACGAACTGTTTAAAATTCCATTTGAGGCAGAGCACATAGACAGATCAAAACTCAACGCTGATGAGCTGAAGTACCTGGACATAACCAAGGAGATATGGGATAATTCATTGATGGGCGAAATTAGGAGGTATCCTAAATACGAGAGGTACAAGAAATCCTTCGATTTCGACGTAA
>JAGWHD010000022.1 GCA_028866995.1 Microcaldota archaeon | reverse complement strand
GCCGCGCGCACTCTTGTCCACCTGGAGCAGGCCGCGGTAGCCGGCGCGGCCGCCGTCCTTCGAGATCGACTTCGACGTGATCACCGAGGTCGTGCTCGGCGCGACGTGGACGGCCTTGCCGCCCGCGTCCTGGTGCTGGCCCTTGCCGGCGAACGCGATCGAGAGCACCTCGCCGTGCGCGCGCTCGCCCATCAGCCAGATCGCCGGGTACTTCATCGTCAGCTTCGAGCCGAGGTTCCCGTCGACCCACTCCATCGTCGCGTCCTCGTAGGCGACGGCGCGCTTCGTGACGAGGTTGTAGACGTTGTTCGACCAGTTCTGGATCGTCGTGTAGCGGCAGCGCCCGCCCTTCTTGACGACGATCTCGACGACCGCCGAGTGCAGCGAGTCGGTCGAGTAGATCGGCGCCGTGCAGCCCTCGACGTAGTGCACGTAGGCGCCCTCGTCGACGAGGATCAGCGTCCGCTCGAACTGGCCCATGTTCTCCGCGTTGATGCGGAAGTACGCCTGGAGCGGCATGTCGATCGAGACGCCCGGCGGCACGTAGATGAACGAGCCGCCCGACCAGACGGCGGAGTTCAGCGCCGCGAACTTGTTGTCCGCGGGCGGGATGATCGTGCCGAAGTACTCCTTGAAGAGCTCAGGGTGGTCGCGCAGCGCCGAGTCCGTGTCCGTGAAGATGACGCCCTTCTTGGTCAGCTCCTCATGCAGGGAGTGGTAGACCACCTC
>JAGWHD010000021.1 GCA_028866995.1 Microcaldota archaeon | reverse complement strand
GGCAGCGCCCGCCCCCGGCAGCCAGGCGGCGTCCTGCACCGCGCTGGCGATCAGGTATTCGTTCAGCGCCGCATCATCCTTCAGGTACAGCGCGTGCTTGCCCTGTTTGATTGTGTACAGAGGCGGCAGGCCGATGTAGACGTGGCCGCGTTCGATGAGCTCTGTCATCTGGCGGTAAAAGAATGTGAGCAGCAGCGTACGGATATGCGAGCCGTCCACGTCTGCGTCGGTCATGATGATGATGCGGTGGTAGCGCAGCTTTTCGACATTGAACTCGTCCTTGCCAATACCGGTGCCCAGCGCCGTGATCAGGGTTCCCACCTCGGCGGAATTCAGCATCTTGTCGAAGCGAGCCTTCTCAACATTGAGAATCTTGCCCTTCAGCGGCAGGACGGCCTGGGTCTTGCGGTTGCGTCCCTGTTTGGCCGAACCGCCCGCCGAGTCGCCCTCGACCAAAAACAGCTCCGAGAGCGCGGGATCGCGTTCCTGACAGTCTGCCAATTTGCCGGGCAATCCGGCGATGTCGAGCGCACCCTTGCGGCGGGTCAGCTCACGGGCCTTGCGCGCGGCTTCGCGGGCGCGGGCCGCGTCAACCACCTTGCCGGCAATGAGCTTGGCGTCGCCAGGATTCTCCTGCAGGTATTCCTCGAGCTTGGTGTTGACCGCCTGCTCGACAATGCCCTTCACCTCGGAAGAAACCAGCTTGTCCTTGGTTTGCGACGAAAACTTGG
>JAGWHD010000020.1 GCA_028866995.1 Microcaldota archaeon | reverse complement strand
CGTCCGGAATCGATAAGGAATGGCTCATCGCCCTCAACAGCAAGTTCCCCATGCCAGACATCACAATAATACTCGACATAGACCCGAAGGTAGCGTTGAAGAGGGTCGACGGGAGAAAGAACGGCAAGGAGATATTCGAGGAGCTCGAGTTCCAGAAGAGGGTGCACGACGCGTACATGGAGCTCAAGAGCAGCTACAAGAACTATTTCATAATAGACGCATCAAAGAGCGAGAAGGAGGTAAGCGAGCAGATAAATAGGATTGTAGGCAAACATTATCCTTAACATGCTCCCATCGTCTAGTCCGGCCAAGGACGTGGGGCTTTCAACCCCGCAACTCGGGTTCAAATCCCGATGGGAGCACGTAAATAAGTCAAAAGACGAAGCCGCAGGACCCCTTTTAAAACCTGAAAATCTACCCTTTGATGCGAATATATATGGCAATAGAAGGAACAAAAACAGCGAGAGTCACCATGCCAACAAAAGAGTTTGAGGATGCTGTAAACCGGCTATTAAAAGGAGAGCTCAAGCTGCGTAACGTCGCTTCGGAACTAGGCATAAAGGAGAAGCTTGCTGCACAGATAAGGAGGAAGTACCTAAACAGGAAATACGGTATAGATCTGAGAGCACTCGACAAGCTCGACAACGCAAAGTTCATGGATTTCGACGAAGCGGCAAGGAAGCACACCTCACAGATAGTGGGCACCACTGGCTCTCTGCCGATAAGCTTCA